>CAMEPN010000031.1 GCA_945931735.1 uncultured Clostridia bacterium | reverse complement strand
CCCGTGGCAAAAAACGGATTTCAAATGCCCGCTGCGCGGGCAAAATACACTTTTTCGACAAGCTGACGGGAGCGGCGTGTGCCGTTCCCGTTTTTGTGTTATTCGGTCAGATATTGTATTTTTTAAGCAGCTCCCCGACAGGCAGCTCTATCATCTGCGCGTCGGCGGCGCCTTTTCCCGAAATCCCGACGATAAATCCGCCGAAGCTCTGCGCCGTGGTATCGGGCAGCTCGAGCGAGTTCACGCCGCGCAGGTCGCGGGTTATCCCAACGCCGAGCCGCTTAAGGAACGCCTCTTTCTTCACCCACGCGAGCAGGAAATCCGTTCCCGAGGTGACGTGAAACCTCTCCTCCTCGCAAAGCACCCTGTTGTACAGCACGTCGCTCACGCGGCGGTCAGGGCGCTCAATGTCAATGCCAATTTCCCCGTCCTCGGAAAACGCGGCAATTACCGCCCCGTTTGTATGCGAGAGCGAAAACTCCAGCCACGCGCCGTCCTTGTTCTTGATATACGGCTTGCCGTGCATTCCCTTGCGGAATTTTATTCGATCCTGCGCTATCCCCGTCCTGCGGGATATCTCCGAAAGAACGAGAAGCTCGGATATAAGCGAGTTCACCTTTGCGCTGTCGCAGGCTCTGCGCTCGATAACTTCCCGCCGCAGAGGTGTCACGCAGTCGAGGTACGGTGCGAGGTTGTCGAATGTTAAGTCGTTTGTTCTGATAAGATAAATGTCCATAATATTATGTTGAATGCGGCATTGCATACCACTTGCCGCCGCTCAGGACAGCCATTGCGGCGATTTTGCCGCCGTCGTTGTCTTTATTGACGGTAAGCGCTGCGGAAATGTCGTAAACCTTGTCATATTTGCCGTAAACCGCGTCGAGAACAGCCTTGTCCGCGCTGCCGACGGTTTTGGTGATATCCTTCATGGAGGGAACCGAAACAGACACGGAGGTTATCTTCGCCGAGGTTTCGACGGCAACCTCGCTTTGGAGCTGTTTGTTAAACTCCTTGCACTGCTCGCTCCACGAAGAGCCCTGCGTTTTAAGATATGCGTCGGCGGTCTTTACATATTCGTCGGGATATACGGTCGACGCCGACTTTGCGAAGTCCTTGTCCACCAGCGCGGCGGAATACATCTCCTCAAATACGGCGGTGATGTCCCGCTTTTCAACGGCTGAAACCAGCTTAGCGCATTCGTTCTTTCCCTTTACGGTAATGACCGCCTTGTTTCCGAGCGAAAGCGACTTCGGCTTGCCCGAAACAACGCCCGCCTTGTTTATGGAAAGCTTTCCGTTAATGACCGCGGTGGATTTTGTGCCGAACCTAATAGTGCCCGAGTTGGAGATGACCTTTCCGACCGAAAGGGCAAGCTTACCCGTAACGGCGACGGTCGCGCCGCTCTGCACCTTGAGCGTTCCCTTTACGGTAAGAGAGCCTGCCGAGGATATCCACAGCTTCGCGCCGCTTTTAACGGTAACTGTCGTTTTCGAGGGGATCACCATTGCCTTGGAGATAGTGATATCGCTGTTTACTATGTAAGATTTGCCCGACTTGAGCGCGGTCTTTCCGTTCCAGACAGCAGCCGACGCGCCGCTTTCCTGCGTAACATAGGCGGTCTGCTCCGCCGAAACGGCTTCGGCAAACGCGCCGAGCGGAGCGGAAACCGAAAGTACTGCTCCGAGAATGAGTGAAATGATCCTTTTTTTCATAACGTTATCCTTTCGAGTGGGTGTGTTTTTATCGTGATATCAGCCGTCAAAGGAGAAGCTGTCCCCTGCGGCGGATTTTCGCGCCGCCTTGAATAGCCTGCTTTTCGCGGTGATTATTTTGTCGGAAATTCCGTCCTCTGCGCACAGCCGCAGCGTTATCTTTCCGCTTTCAATTCGCGGGTGGCGGAGTATCCTCGCGGAGCAGGGCGCGCAGTCCTGTTTTGCCGCGGCGATAAAGCAGAATTTCTCGTCCTCATACGGAACATCGCCGCCCTTGAGCCGCTTATGCAGCCTGGAGCGCTGTATCCTCGCGGTGAAATGGCACCAGTCGTCCTCGGGCAGGGGACATTCCCCGCCATTCGGACATGGCGCCGCTATTTTCATTCCCATGCCGATAAGCTGTCGGCGCGCTTCTTTAAGCTGCGCATATCCCGCGGGAGTACCCGGCTCAATTATGACGAGCAGCTTCTGCGCCGCCTCGGCGAGCTGCCTTACGGCTTCTGTGCGCTGCGCGGGGGTCATTTCGTTAAGGCAGTAGGCGCAGGTCACGAGGTCGGCGCGCTCGGTTATCCCGTCGGACAGGTCGCGCCTTGTCCACAAAAAATCAAGCCCCGCCGCTTCGGACAGCGTTTTTCCCATGCCTATCATGCACTGCTCCCGCTCGAGGCAGGTCACATTCCCGCATTCGGTGAGCAGCGCGGCGGCAACCGCAGCCGCTCCTGTGCCCGCTCCCGCGTCGAGGACTGAGGTTATTTCATCGTCGAAGCATTCCAGCGCAAGCTCAAGCGCCCTGCTTACCGCGCCGAAGGTTGCGGGCATCCGCACGGCGGCGTAGGCTATGATATCGCGCATTCCGCCTACCAGCCGCTTCCCGCCGCCCGACTGCTCACGATATCGCAGCGAGAGTTTTTCCGCCGCGCCGGCGAGCGCCTTTGTTTCCTCGGCAGCGGCTAGCTGCTCGATTTTCAGCCTTATTTCCTGAGGAAGCTCCATATCAGAAAAGGTTGTTCCTTATTTCCTTGGCGGCGTACCTTCCCTCGAGGGTCTGCCCCTCAACATCGGGGTGAAGCCCGTCGCGGAGGTATTTGCCCGTACCGCCGATAACCTCGAATTTCTCGCAGATACCGCTGTTGTTGTAGCAGTCAATGACCTGCGCGGACATTCCGCCCGCGATCTGCCTTATCATCGGGATAAGGCGGAGCGTTTTTTCGTTGTGCTCGGGAGTAGCGGTCTGGAGCGGGGTGAGGACGAAAACGCGGCATTCGGGGAAATTCTCCATTATAGTCTGTATACACCAGCGCATTGCCCCCGCAGAGGTGAACAGGTCTATGTCGGGGTTATTGTCAAGGCTTTTGCCCATGAGCGCCTTGTCCGCGCTGCCGAAGTTTTCCGCGAGGTCGTTCGTCCCGTAGGCAAACGCGAAAACGTCGGGCGCGGGATACTCGCCGCTCTTTACCTCGGCGATGAATTTCTGTATATGTACGACCGCGCAGTTGTTCATGCGCATCTGCATTTCGTCGGGGTCGTCGGTCGGCTCCCAGCCGCTGCTTATCCCCGCGAAGCCGTCGGAGCCGTAGTCCTGCGTGGTAAGCGTTTTCCCCGCGCATTCGACGGTGCGCTTGTGCCATACGGAGCTTCCGACCGCGGAGTTGTGGTGGGTTCTGAAACCGAGGATATCGCAGACGTGACGGCTCCATTGATCGCCCTGTGTTATGCTGTCGCCCGACACGCCGAAATTGATCTCGTTAAATTCTTTCATGTTATCAGATTTCCTTTATTTTTTCGGGAATACCCGTACCTTTATTGTAATACATTTCTCTTTTTTTGTAAAGGGTTTTTAAAAAAATAGATATCGTTCCGCTTCACAGCAAAACCTCCCATGGCATAAGCAGTATACCATGAGAGGCAGAATATCCGTTATTCTTCCGACAGCGGAAGTTTTGTCATTCGGTGACGATCCTCACAGCTTGTCCGAAGCGCTGAAAATGCAAAACGTATACGCCGCAGGAAGCGCGAGAATTATGATATCGCCGAAGTTGAACATTCCTCCCGCTATGCTGCATATCAGCGAGATGATCGACAGCAGGGTCATAAGCCCGCCCGCGACCAGCGCCGAGCGCACCGCTTTCATGCCGCCGTTCATTGTCTTAAACCCGAACAGGCACATCGCGCCGAAGCCCGCCGCGACCATCAGCATACTCAGCAGGTTGCCGAGATAGCCCATAAATCCGCCGCTGCGTATCATTGAGAACATCGCGAAGCGGAAAAACCAGCCGCTCCCGTTAAACAGCACCTGAATGTTAAGCACGACCGAAAGCAAGGCAATGATCCCGCTGAGAACAGAAAGAACTTTTATAAGGCTTTTCATATAATTCTCCGTATCAGAGCGCCTTTAACGCTCTCGCGCCGATATCGCGCCTGTAATGCGCCTTGTCGAAGGAAATCCCCCCGACAGCCTTGTATGCCTTGTCCAGCGCCTCGCGCAGGTCGCTGCCCGTCGCGGTGACGCCGAGGACGCGTCCGCCCGCGGTGAGGAACTGCCCGTTTTCGAGCTTTGTTCCCGCGTGATAAACATACGCGCCGCCGCATTGACCGTTTTCGTCAAGACCCGAGATGACCTTGCCGGTATCGTATTTTTCGGGATAGCCGCCGCTCGCCATGACAACGCACGCGCAGCTTTTATCGCTCCATTTGATGTCAAGCTCGTCAAGCTTTTCGTCCCAAATCGCGTCCATTATCTCCGTAAGGTCGGTTTCCAGAAGCGGAAGAACGACCTGCGTTTCGGGGTCGCCGAAGCGGCAGTTGTACTCGATGACCTTTGCGCCGTTCGGGGTCAGCATAAGCCCGAAATACAGACAGCCCTTGAACGGTCTGCCCTCCGCGCTCATCGCCGCAATGGTGGGCTTGAATATCTTCTCCATGCACTCCGCCTTGAATGCGTCGGTGTAGCAGGGGTTGGGGGCGATAGTTCCCATTCCGCCCGTGTTTAAGCCCTCGTCGTTGTCATACGCGCGCTTGTGATCCATCGAGGATATCATAGGCTTTACGGTCTTGCCGTCCGTAAACGCGAGCACAGTAACCTCGGGGCCTGTCATAAACTCCTCGACAACTATCTCGCTGCCGCTCTTGCCGAACTTGCCGTCAAGCAGCATGGACTTGACCGCAGCCTCCGCCTCCGCGAAGTCCTTCGCGATGATAACTCCCTTTCCGAGAGCAAGCCCGTCGCATTTTATTACCGCGGGATAGCTGTTCTGCGCCTTTATGTATTCTATCGCCTTGTCCGCGTCGGTAAAGGTTTCGTATGCCGCCGTAGGGATATTGTACTTCTTCATAAGCGCCTTTGAGAACACCTTGCTGCCCTCAAGTATCGCGGCGTTAGCCCTCGGGCCGAACGTCTTGAAGCCCGCCTCGTTAAGCCTGTCGACCATTCCGAGCACAAGAGGATCGTCGGGCGCTACGAAAACATAATCGGGACGCAGTTTCTCCGCCAGCGCGAGAACGCCGTCGATGTCCGTCGCCTTTACGGGGAAGCATTCCGCAAGCTTGGATATTCCGCCGTTTCCGGGCGCTGCGTAAAGCTTGTCTACGCGGGGTGATCTGCTGAGCGCGGTGATGATCGCGTGCTCGCGTCCGCCGCCGCCTACTACCAAAATATTCATATAAATTGTTCCTTTCGCCGAGATTGTAGAAAAATCGCCTGTTATTCGTATTATACTATATTTTGCTCGGAAAATCAACACCATTGAACAAATCGCGCGGAGATTATTCAAAAATAATCGGAAATTCCTTAAATATTTATTTCAAAATGGCATTATACGGCGATTTTTCGGCAAAAAGCTCTTGACAATTTCCGTAAAATAGGTTACAATAAAAGCGGAAAGAGCATCTTGTCCGAAGCTGCGTCTGTCCCTTGCGCCCGCGCGGAAGCTCATTATCGGGAATGAAGCGGAAACAACGGCTCAAGGCACATTCACGGAATAGGACGAATGTTTGCTCCGCCGCCCGACGACGGAATAAGACGCACTAATGAAACAAGGCTTTTCGGCGCGAAGATCCTTTTCGGATTTTCAGCTGTCACACCCTCCCCGCGAAGTCCTGCGGACGAGGTCAAAGCGCCTCGGCACGCCCTGCGTAATGAAACGCCCTACGCCGTATAAGGCATTTTCCTGCACGCAGGTGCAGTCGTAATAACGCGAATGATCGGTTCCTAGCTTGATGCGGCGCGGTAAGCCATGCGGAGGATATCCGTTGAGGTCCACCGTTCCGATTGGGTAAACCCTCTGATTAAAGGCGTTATCGGAAAGACAGAAATTATAATTATATTTGACTCTTTCTTTTCTTTTAAGAAGGGTCGTATCACGAACACCGTAACGGTAATCGCGATACGACCCTTTTTTGTGTTTTAAAAACGAAAAAAAGCGGGCAGAAAACTCCACCCGCTTTATGTATTCCCGAAATCAGCCCTCCTGGGGAGCGCCAACAGGACAGGTGCCTGCGCAAGCGCCGCAGTCGATGCAGGTGTCTGCGTCGATAACGTACTTGCCGTCACCCTCAGAAATTGCGTTTACAGGACAACCGTCTGCGCAAGCGCCGCAAGCGATGCATTCGTCAGAAATTACATATGCCATAGTTGTGTTACCTCCTTGGTTTATTCCGGGCACAATTTACCCCTAAAGGCAGTCTTGCCTCATTAATATTGTATCATATTTTCCGAAAAAATCAAGCCCAAATAAATAGAATTTTCTGCGTTAATTTTGTGTAATTTAGCTTAGCTTTGCCTAACGCTTTTTTTATAAATCAGATAAACTCCGCAATGTCGATATTCTCTCCGGTAAGCCCGACATAAGCGCCCTGCTTTGCCTCGGTGCTCTCCGCGTGAGCAAGCAGCCACTTGTTGCACGCCCAAAGCGCCCTGTCCTCGCAGAATATCGGGTCGATAGCGGGCTTGGGGCCGTTCGTGCCCTTGGGGAGAGCGATGACGACCTTGAACCAGCCGCCCTTTTCCGCGTTGCAGGGAGCATAATGCAGCGTTGTCGCATAAACCTCGACAACATCTCCCGCCTTAGCCTTAAATGCCTTGACTTTCGAGGTGTCAAGCTTTCCCTCGACAATATCGTCCTCCTTCGCAACGAGGAGAATAAAGTCGTTAAGACCGATATTCAGTTCGCTGTCGCGGTGATATTCAAGGCAGTTGAGCTTTGTGTTGTGCCCGTTGCACCAGCCGAGCTGGATAGGCATACCGCCGTATGCGTTGTTCTGAAGCAGACCGAAAAGCGGGGTCGCCTCCAGCGCCGCCTCGGACGGAACATACCCCACGCCCTCGGGCAGCGGAGTCCCCTCAAGCGCCTTGAGCAGCGGCGCCACGTCGTAGCCTGTATGCACCTTTCCGTATGCCGAAAATTCCTTGTCGTTGACAGAATAGATCTTCATTGTCGTATCTCCTTGTATTATGTCAGTTTTCCTCAAGCTTTTTGAGCGCCTTTATTTCGTCCTTGTTCACCCGTATCTGACCGTCCTTTATGAGCTTGACCTCGGACTTGTTCACAGTCATGGGGACGTCGGGCTTTTTGTCGAGCTTTATCTTAAGCATACCCGTGAGCAGGTTCACCTCGTCGACAACGCCCCTGCCCTCGGCTGTTTCGACATACGCACCGACCTTCGGGGTCGTTCTGAGGAACTCCTCGTAGCAGTCCTGCTCATATTTAAGGCAGCACATGAGCCTGCCGCAGGTGCCGGATATCTTCGTCGGGTTGAGCGACAGCGACTGCTCCTTCGCCATTTTTATCGAAACGGGCTGAAACTCGCCGAGGAAGCTCGAGCAGCAGAAAGGTCTGCCGCATATACCAAGCCCGCCGAGCATCTTCGCCTCGTCGCGCACGCCTATCTGCCGCAGCTCAATCCTCGTGCGGTATACCGCCGCCAGGTCTTTAACCAGCTCGCGGAAATCCACGCGCCCGTCCGACGTGAAGTAGAACAGTATCTTGCTCCCGTCAAAGGTGCAGTCAACGTCGATCGGCTTCATATCAAGCTTGTGCTGCTCTATCTTTTCGGAGAACACCCGCATGATCTCTTTTTCTTTCTTCTCGTTAAGCTCGAGCTGCTTTATGTCGTTTTCGTCCGCCTTGCGGATAATGCTTTTCAGCGGGGACACCAGCGCGCTTTCGGGATAGCTCCTGTTCGCAAGGACGATCTCGCCGCACTCGACGCCGCGCGCCGTTTCTACAACAGCCATCTCCCCCTGCCTGAACCGGACCCCGTTCGGGGAGAAATAGTATACCTTGCCAACGTCCTTGAAGCGTATGCCGATTATCTCGACGCGCGCTCCGCTGTCTGTCTGCGCGGCGTCGGCGACGCTCTGATTATTGGGGTTAATTTTCTGTGGCTTGGGCTGACCCTGCTGTCCCTGTCCGCTTCGGTCACGGCGGGGCTTGTCGCGGCGCGGGGGCTTCTGAGCCGCCTTGTCCTGCCTGTCCTGTTTTTCCTGCTTATCCTGTGCGCCGTTATCTGCGGCAGGTTTTTTCGGTGCGATCTTCTCGGTGAAGTAATCGCTGTTGTTGTTTATATCCATTATTCTCCTTGTTCCGTCGTGTTTTTCACATCATTCTTGAGGTAAGGTACGCGGTAGTAAGCGCAAGGTTAAGGTTTAGCCTGCTTTTCGAGTTGACATAAAACACCGCGTCGGTCATCTCGAGTATTCTCTCTTCGGAATAAGCTGCGGCAATGCCCGCAGACTCTTTTTTGCCGAAATACGCCGCGCTCCCGCCGCATTTTATAACCATCGCGTCGCGGAGCAGCTTCGTCAGATACTCCAGCGTTTCGGCATATTCCGCCCTGCCCGACTGCTCGGTAAGCGCCGCCGCGAAAGAGAACCTGTCCTTTCGGGCGATCGCGGCAGCCGCGCGGCAGGCGGTGTCGATAAGCTTCTTTTCCTCGCCGCCGTCAATTACCGCCCTGCATTTTCCGATGTTCCCCGAAAATGTATCGGAAAGCTCCGCCGCCGTTTTCGCGTCGCACCCGCTCTCGCGCAGGCACTCGGCGCATTCCTCGGGAGAGGGCGGCGAAAGCTGATATTCCGTCACGCGAGACAGGATCGTTTCGAGCATATTATTGACGTTTTCGCAGGTGAAAATAAACCGCAGATACGGCGCAGGCTCTTCTATGAGCTTAAGCATCGAATTTTGCAGCATGGGCGAGAGGTCGTCACAGTCCTCGACGATATACACCTTTATACCGCCGTTGTTCGGATAAACGACGGAATCCTTGATAAAATTCTCGTAAAACGGCTCTTTCGCGTATTTCCCGCCGCATTTTCGCTTTACAAAAATCACGTCGGGGTGACTGTCGCCGTCGATAAGCCTGCATATGTTACAGCTGCCGCAGGGCGGCGCTCCGCACATCATAAGCTTGGCAATGTACCGCGCCATGACCTTTTTGCCCGCGCCCTGCTCCCCGTGGATAAGGACCGCGTGGGAAAGGCGTCCGTGCGCCGCGGCGCTGTCAAGGCGGCGCTTAAGGCTTTCTTTACCGTAAAGCCGCATTATACCTTCTCAAATCTTTCTATATTGGTTACGAAAATAGTCGCGCCGCCGACCGAAACCTCGACGGGGAAGCTGGTGTAGCTGCCGACGCCGTAGCTTGCGGAATTGGGAACAAACTGCTTTCTCTTGTGGGAATGGGTCTTTATTATGCCGATTATCTCGTCGACCTTGTCGTCCTCGGAGCAGACCATAAAGGTGGTGTTTCCCGCCATGAGAAATCCTCCGGACGACGCGAGCTTTGTCGCCTGAAATCCGTTTTTGGTGAGGGACGATTGAACAGCGTGGCTGTCATCGTTGTTTACTATCGCATAAATAAGCTTCATATAATTATTCTCCTTTGAGGGAATTATTATTCTCCAACTTATATTATACAGCATTATCGCCCAAAATGCAAGTAATTTGAAGTAATTTATGACCGCGGCGGCAGTATTATGCTGTTCTGTTATGTACAGAAAAATCCCCGCATCAAGCGATACGGGGATACAGACCGTCGAAAAAGTCCCTTAAGGGACTTTTCCGACGAACATCCGCACTGCGCGCACGATTTGTCGGCTATGCCG
>CAMEPN010000030.1 GCA_945931735.1 uncultured Clostridia bacterium | reverse complement strand
AAGGTTAGTTCCGTCAACAATATTAAGTATGGCGTCGGGGCGCTCGCCGATAAGGTAGTTACGTGCCACAACTTCTTCAAGCGTGTAGGGCGACAGCGAGTAAATTCCGGGCAGGTCGGTTATCGTCACGTCCTTGTGACCTTTCAGCTTCCCCTCTTTCTTCTCGACGGTAACGCCCGGCCAGTTGCCGACAAACTGATTAGAGCCTGTCAGAGCGTTGAACAGCGTGGTCTTGCCTGCGTTCGGATTTCCCGCAAGCGCGATTTTTATTCCCATAGTAAATAATCCTTTCTTAATGTTAGGCTAGACTAACTTATACCCACAAACAATCTCAAACAGTTTCTATCATTTCCGCGTCTGCTTTCCGCAGTGAAAGCTCATAGCCGCGCACCGTGACCTCTACCGGGTCGCCCAGCGGCGCTACTTTGCGGACATAGATCTCAACGCCCTTTGTTATCCCCATGTCCATAATGCGGCGCTTTATTGCACCCTCGCCGTTCAGCTTTTTCACTGTGACGGTCTGACCGATTTTTGCTTCTCTGAGTGTGCTCATAACTGCCTCCTAAACCATTATTTTGCAAGCCATTTCCTTTGAAACAGCCACCCTTGAATCCTTGACGTTCACGATAACGTTCCCGCTTATCTCGCTGATGACGGTGACAGACCCTCCCGCCACGAAGCCGAGATTTTCAAGGAACTTCCGCGTATTGGGGCTTCCGCCGACCTTTCTGATGATGTTTTCCTCCCCGGGACTTGCCATTGTAAGCGGTATCATTGCTCCTCCTTCTTTCGGATATAAAATGTTAGATTTAACTAACTTATGCTCATTTTTATTGGTTAGCTTTTGCTAACCGATTATTATGATACACCTATTTTAGCGTTTTGTCAAGCGAAATTGCGGATTTTTTCGGATCAAGATCAAATTTTGGTTATATTTCACATTATCAAGTGGTTAGTTTTGACAAACTGTATCAAAAACCACAAATGCCGCGGGCGTTGATCATAGGAAAAGAATACATAAAACTGCATTGCAGCGACAAACGAATATGCAGCGCTTGTCGACTGACCGATATTTCCCCCGAAAAGGTGATGACAAAACCAAATCATAATAGTGTAATATATATGTGCAAAAATTAACAACAAAACCCAAAGGGAGGGTAAGAGAATATGAAAATAAAGAGAATATTGGCTGCGGCGGTTTGTGCGGCAATGCTGACAGGCTGTGCGGCAGATTTTGACGAATTTGAAACCTATGAGGACGGCGCCCTGTCCTCGGGAGAGGCTGAAAGAAGCGAGCTTTCGTTCGGCACGGGGCTGGAGGAGATAACTGTAACCGCGCAGGCAGACCCCGATCCCGACAAGCAGATAACGCGCAGAAGAACGCCTGTTCGGCAGATACGCGGAATTGACATCAACGGAAATTCGCCCTCGGACGATTTTTATTTCTACCGCAGCTTGCTTTCGGGAACCTATAAGCAGGCGTACGATCAGATATATTCCGCACTGTATAACGGAAGCCGGACCATAAACATGAGCGTTTCGGTGCAGTCCGGCGATATCGCGGATATCGTGTACAGCGTTTATTACGACCACCCCGAGCTTTTCTGGGTCGACAGCTCGCTTACCTATTATATGAACGGCAGCGGTATAGTGACCTCGCTTACCGTCAACTTCAACGGAACGGCAAGCAACCTTCAAAACTCTCAACAGCTGTTCGAGGGAACGATAGCTCCGCTTATCAACCTTGCTGCCTCGCTTCCGAACGATGTCGAGAAGGTCAAGCTGGTTCATGACTATCTCACAAATACAATACAGTATGTTGCGGGAAGCCAGTATAACCAGAGCGCATACAGCGCGATAGTCAACGGAAAGACCGTCTGCGCGGGCTATGCCCATGCGTTCCAGTATTGTATGCAGAAGCTTGGTATCCCTGCTGCATACATAGTTGGCTACGCGGGGGAGGCTCACGCATGGAATCTTCTCAAGCTTGACGGCGAATATTACAGCATGGACGTTACATGGGACGATCCCTTGGGCAACCCCGCGACTACATACTATTATAATTACTTCAACATCACCGACGCGCAGCTCAGCAAGGACCACACCCGCGACGCGATTTCAGCAAAGCTGCCCACAGCATACGGCACGCGTTACAGCTTCGATTCCTATTTCGGCGGGACTGCATACGGCTCCGATTTCACCGGGCTGGATTACTCGTCAACAATGCCCTCGGACTATAACATAACTCCCGCACAGACGCAGCCGGCTCAGACCACGACCTCAACGCCCGCTCAGACCAAACCGACCAACACCGAGCCGTCTTACACCACTCCGGCGTATACCACCCGTCCTACACAGAACCGACGGACGATTACGGATATATCGACAACTGGAGCGACGAGGACTGGGACAACTATTGGAATGAGATGGACGGCTGGCTTGACAGCAACTGATATGATGACATAGACTATAATAATTACGACGACTGGGAGAGCTATTATTTCGGCGACCGGGACGACGATTGTTATTACGATGATTATGACGACTATGGCGATTACGACGATTATTACGACTATGACGACTATGACGACTATGACGATTACGACGATTATTACGATTTTGATGAGTATTATTGGTAAGCATTTTTGAGGAACGATCGAGATATAAGTAATGACAAATCCGCAATAATATGGTATACTGATAATGAGGTGATTTGGTTTTGGGTGAATATATCAAGCCTGTTCAGGCGTTCAAGAAGCTGGACGCGGCGAAGCTGCTGCGGCAGAGCGTATATATCTACGGCGCGACGGGCTACGGAAAGACCGAACTCATTCGTCAGTATTTCAAAAATCAGCGGTATATTTACATACTCTGCGAACAGGACTCCTGCGACCTGTCGCTTATCCCAGACGACTGCACGGACACGGTGGTTATAGACAACGTGAACGCGGTGGAGGACGACGAAAAAAGAAGCGCGATCGTTTCCCTGTTAGGCAGGAAGAAGCTATGGCTCATCATTTCGGGGCGGAGCAGAATGCCAAGCTGGCTGTTCGACAGCTTTATCAAGCGGAATATGATACTTATAACCGAGGAGGACCTCGCGCTCACCGCTGAGGGAATTGACCGATATATGCGCTCCGAGGGGATAATACTAACTGAGGACGAGCTGAATTATCAGCAAAAATGCTGCGAGGGCAATATGATCGGTGTGAAATACACCGCCCAGCGGCTCGTTGCGGGCGACAGGATAGGAAAAGAGCTTTACGAAAAGAACCTTGACACGGTGAAGCGGTATTATGAGGAGAACATAATCTCCACGCTTAACACCGAGCTTGTGGATTTTCTTATGAAAGTGAGTATAGTCGAGGAGTTTTCCGAAGAGCTTGCCGTTATGATAACGGGAAATTCCGCCGCCTGCGGGCTTATCGAGCGGGCAATGGACGCGGGAAATTTTATTGATAAGAAGAACAACGTCTACACTATCCGTTTTCAGTTCAGAGAAGTGCTGCAAAACAAGGCGGTCAAGGAGTTTCCGCAGAGCGAGATTAGGAATTTCGCGCTGCTTGCGGGCGGATATTACGAAGCGCACGACGAGGACAACAAGGCGCTCGACCTGTATGTGAAATATAACGAAACGGGGCGGATTAGGGAGCTGCTGCTCCGCAACGCGCGTAAATGCCCCGAATCGGGCTATTACATCGAAATGAGGAAATATTACCTCATGCTGTCCGATGAGGATATATGCGGAAGCGTTTATCTGATGTCGGCAATGTCGATGCTGTGTTCCATGCTGCTGGATTTTGATAAAAGCGAATACTGGTACAACACGCTCAGGAAATACCGCGACTCCGCCAAAGGCTCGGAATACCGCGAGGCGACGCGGCAGCTTGCTTATCTTGACATATCGCTTCCTCATCTTGGCAGCAAGAACATTCTGGAGCTTATCAAAAGCTGCTACACTCTGCTTAAAGATAAGTCAATTCCTTTTCCGGAGCTGTCCGTGACGAGCAATCAGCCCTCGCTTATGAACGGCGGAAAGGACTTCTGCGAATGGAGCAAGCATGACCGCGAGATAGCGGCGATGGCGGGGAAGCTGGTATCAACGTTCCTCGGAAAATACGGCAAGGGTCTGGTAAACGCCGCGCTTGCGGAGAGCTTCTTTGAAAAGGGCGGCGACCCCTACGAGATAATCTCGCTTGTATCAAAGGCGAAGCTTGAGGCAGAATCGGGCGGAAAGACGGAGCTTTGCTTCGCGGCGAACGCGGTGCTTATCCGTCAGCATATGGTTTCGGGAAATCCCGACGCGGCAAAGAGCCTGCTTGACTCCTTTGAAAAGATCGCAAAGCGCGAGGGGATAAACCGTATGTTTCCCACGATAGACGCGCTTCGCTGCCGCATAGCGCTGATGGAGGGCAACGCGGCGATAGTCGGCGAATGGTTTAAAAACGCGCCCGACGAAAACGAGGCGTTCGTTGCAATGGAACGCTACCTCCACCTTACGAAGATACGCTGCTACATTGCCGCGGGCGAGCCGGACAGGGCGTTTTCGCTTATCGAGTCCATGCGGTATTACGCCGAAAAATGCGACAGGAAGTTCATTGAAATGGAGCTGTCCATACTCACGGCGATCGTCAGATATAGGCACGGCTCCGAATGGAAGGACGAGTTCGTCAGAGCGCTCGAAAGGATATGCGAATACAGGTTCGTGCCGATCATTTCGAGAGAGGTCGCGGCGGTGTTCCCGCTTCTTAACGAGTGCCGCGGGCTTTGCGAAGCAGACAGGAAGATCGACCCGAAGTGGTTCGAGTCGGTAGTCGAAGCCACGGGAAAGGTCGCGAGAAGATATCCGCTTTACCTTAAGGCAGACAAGATAAGCGCGGCGGACATCTCTCCTATTGACATTCGCATTCTCGCCTGCCTTGCGGAGGGGCTTTCGGTACAGAAGGCTGCCGAAAGGCTCGGCATGAACTATGAAACGCTGCGCTCCCGCATTAAGGAGCTGTACCGCAGGCTCGGCGCGAAAAACAAGACCGAGGCGGTAATGATCGCGCGGGAAATCAAGATAATATGAATTTAATAACAACTCACCCTTATCTCCGATAAGTAGTAGAATAAAACAAGCGGATTTCCGCGAAATTATTACTCAAAGGAGAATTAATTTTATGAAGAAGATTATTGCAATGGTACTTATGGCGGCAGTTCTGGTATGATGCACTGCCTGCGGACTTGACATGAGCAAGGTAAAGGGCAGCTGGACGCTGGACACTGCGGCGGGAAAGACCGTTGAAGAGCTTGCCGAAATGAACGGCGTTGACCCTGCTTTCGTTACCATGAACGCGACAGTTACCGATGATTCCTTTACAATGACGAGCTACACAGGCTCCATCACCTACAAAATTCAGGTAAGGGGCAACGGCTTTGAGTGCCTCGACGATTCCGGCAACATCATAATGTCTGTTGAATACAAGGCTGACAACGATACTCTGAACTTCAAGATGGCTTCTGTAAGCGGCGGTTCCGAGGACGATGTTATGAAGAGGGGCACCGCAGACCTTACCGCAGCAACCGCAAACGATGAGAACGAGGGCGGTTCAGAGGAGTATTACGAAGAATACAGCGAAGAATAATTAGGAGAGGTCTGTATTATGGAAGAACAGAATGTAACCTAAACGGTACAGGAAACTGCTCCCGCAAAGCAGAAGCGCAGCAAGGAGGATATCCTTGAAATAGTTATCGCGATTTTCCTCGGCATAACGGCGCTCGCAACGGCATGGGCTTCGTGGATAGGCTCGCTGCACGGCGGCAATATGTCCACCCACTACACCAAGAGCAACAACCTCTCCGCAGAGGGCAACTCCATGTGGAACGAGGCTTCGCAGACGCTCATGCAGGATATGCAGGTATGGAACATGATAAGCGACTATCAGGTCGAGATACTCTATGCCGCGCAGACAGGAAACGAAGACCAGATGTATGAGAGCGCATACAAGATCAAGTTCATCTGCGCTGACAACCTTACTGCCGACATCGCAGAGCGCATCGGGTATGATTTCGAGTTCGACGCGGATCAGATAATCTATTGGGTCGAAAACAGCGAGCTTTCTACCACCAGCCCGTTCAGCGACGCGGATTTTGTAGACAGCTACTATGACGACGCAAGAGATGTGCTTGCCGAGAGCGACGCAGTGCTTGCCGAGGGTCAGGCTGACAACACCAAGGGCGATACATTCAACCTTGTAACGGTAATTTACTCCGTTGTACTGTTCATGCTCGGTATTGTCGGAACATTCCGCAGACTGCCCAACAGAATGCTCATAACGATCATTGCTATCGCGGGCTTCCTTTTCGGAACTGTCTATATGTTCACCATTCCGTTCCCCACAGGCTTCAACTTCCTCAGCTTTTTCGGAGGATAATTTATTCCGGAGATACATATGAACAAAAGAAGATCCTTTATCGCCGCATTGACCGCGGCGGCAGTATTGGCGCTTTCCGGCTGCTCGGGCACTGTTGACGAGCTTGACTTTACGGACGAAGCGCCCGAAACAGAAGATCCGATTCAATCCTCCCATACAAACGACGCCCCCGACGCCGCGGAAAGCGACGGCGGGGAGCGCGGCTATTCCGACGGCGCGACGCAGCTCTCCATGAGCGGCGGAAACCTCGGCATAAACCGCCGCACCCGCGCCGAGAGCAAGGCTATGGGCGACAGCGGCTGGACGATTCTCGTCTACCTTTGCGGCACCGACCTAGAAAGCGACTATCAGGCAGCGAGCACCGATATCTACGAGGCGATAAGCGCGCAGTACAGCGACGACGTGCATATCGTTTATCAGACGGGCGGCACTTCTCAGTGGGCGTACGGTTTCTCGAAAAGCACCATTCAGCGTTTCGTGAACATTGACGGCGATGTGGAGCTTGTCGACGAGATAGCAAACGCGAGCATGGGAAGCGCGGACACCCTTGCGGACTTTGTTTCGTGGGGAATTGAGAATTACCCTGCCGAGAACATGGGGCTTGTGTTCTGGGATCACGGCGGCGGAAGTATAAGCGGCGTGTGCTTCGACCAGCTCCACGACAGCGACAGCCTGTCGCTGAGGGAAATTGACGAGGCGCTTAATTCCGTGTATGACGAGATGACCGATAAATTCGAGTTTATCGGCTTTGACGCCTGCCTTATGAGCGCGCTCGAAACGGCAAATATACTTGTTCCTTATGCGAATTATATGTTCGCCTCCGAGGAAACCGAGCCGGGCGGCGGCTGGAATTACACCGACATAATGAACTTCCTCGCGGAAAATCCCGCAGCGGACGGCGCGGAGCTTGGACAAATGCAGTGTCCGAGCTATTATCAGCACTGCGTCGACAGCGGCGATTACGAGGGTGCGACGTTCGCGATAATCGACCTTTCCGCGATCGACGAGCTTGTTATTTCCTTTGACAAGACGGCAAAGGAAATGTACGAGAGCGGCAGCTTTAACGACATAGCCCGTGCTATCTACGGCGCAGATAATTTCGGCGGAAACAACCTCAGCGAGGTCTATACCAACATGGTCGACCTCAAGGGGCTGCTTAACGCGGTGCAGCCGTATGCTCCCAATGCTGCGGACACGCTTGTGAAGCTTGAAAATGCGATAGTTTGCAGCGTGAACGGCACGCAGCACAGCGGCGCGGGCGGACTTTCGCTGTATTATCCGCTGTGCGTTCAAGGCTCGCAGGAGCTGTCGATTTTCTCGGAGATATGCACCGGAAGCTACTATCTCGCGTTTGTGGATCAGGCGGCTTACGGCACGACAGGCGGCGATATTTTCGGCTACGACAACAGCTATATCCTTGACGACTGCGACGATATATGGGATTACGGCTATTCCGCCGACGACGATATCGGCTCGAATAACGGCGATTTTACCGCGATAAGCGACGACAGCACCATCAATGTTGAAGACGTATACTTTGACGAAGTGGGCACCTATACAGTGCAGCCTTCCGATATGGACGCATTCAACTATGCGGCGTGCAGCCTGTTCGCGGAGCTGGGCGATATCAGCGTATATCTCGGCGAGGACGATAATGTTTTCATAGACTACGACAGCATGATCATCACAGATGACTTTGATGGCACATGGCCGTCGCTGGACGGTACACCTCTTCTGATAGAGGCAGTGTATGTCACGGACGACGTCAGCGTTTTCACCGGCCCGATACTGCTCAACGGCGAGCAGACAAATCTGCGTATCGAGTACGACTGGAATGTCGGACAGTGGAACGTTATCGGCGTATGGTCGGGAATTGACCCCTATACGGGCGCGGCGGCAAGGGAAACCATATCCCTCAGGGACGGAGATGTCATAACTCCGCTGTATCTTGTTGCTTTCGACGGCGGTGATGAGTTTGAATACATCGAGTCGGACGATTATGTCGTAAACGGCGATATCAAGATCGATTATGAACCGCTGTACGAAGGCGATTACAGCTATTCAATGTCGCTGTATGACGTTTACGGAAACTGCTATTATACCGACACCGTGACCTTCACCTGTGAAGAGGACGGAAGTATTTTTTTCTACCGCGAGGAGCTTGAATAAGACGAGCAGTCTGCTTTTGAACAGCCTGTCTATATGATCGTGACCGCCCTGTCAAATATATTCGCAATAACACGAACAATGTATTGTTAAAGTCCTCCGGCAGATTTTCCCGACGTCATTTTCGGCGGCGGGAAAAACGCAGAAAAAACGCCGCCCTCGGCATTTTACCGCGGGCGGCGATGTTATTTTCCGGTCAGTTGCCGTTCTTTGTTTTCCATTTTCTCGCGGAGCATATCTGACCCGCGGCGAAAAGTACGGCTGTCACGCAAATGAAAATAAGCACGAAGAAGTTTATCTCCTCGTTCCAACGAAGCGCCAGCACTGCGGCATCGCCGACAAGCGCTGTAACAAAAGGCGCGGCTGCGAAGCTGTATATCCCGTCGCCGATGTAAAAGCCCCTGAGCATAACGGTGAACAGCAGCACCATGCCCGCAGACACCGCTATCTCAAGCGGAATGAACAGCCACGAAAGCTCGATCTGCGTATGATACACCACGGGGATAGACATTGAAAACGCGACGATATACCCGAACGAAAGCCAGCGCATGAGCGCGCCGCCGTTTTCCTTAATTTTCTGAACGGTATGTATCGCCATTGACACAAGTATCATTCCGTAGGAGGCGAACTGTATCGGAGGTATTGTCCCCTCGGTATGCACCATTCCGCCGAGGAGGAGTATTCCCGCCGCAACGGCAAGGCTGCCGAACGTGTTTTCGTCGGGAGAGGGCGAGGCGGACACCTTTCCGTTGGAATATCTCTTGACGTTTATGCGGCACCGCGTAAGTATGTAGGCATACGCGCCGATTATGGAGCAGACCGTAAGTCCGGTCATATACCATTCCAGCCCGTCGTATCCCGCGATATCTCCCGTGAACACGCTGACAAGGCTGATAATGCGCTCAACGGTCAGAATGAGGAAATACAGCATAAGGAAGATAAGCTTTGCCTTATCCGCGGCTCCTGTTTTTTCGTTTTTCATATTCAACTCTCCTTTTTGGGTAAATTTCCGTATTTCGAGGCTCGTTTGTCGGAAATGCGGTTTTCTCTTATTTTGAAGTATATCACCGCTCGTTTATTTTGTCAATAGATACTGCACAATTATTATAGTATATCGTAAAACCTCATGAAGCTTTGGAAAAATCGGAAAAAATCTTTATAAAGCCCTTGACAAAGCCGTTTCGGTGTGATATAATAATAAAGCCGCATGTGCAGGGTATATTGTAAGTGTTTATAAAAACCGCCCCGACACAGCGAGTCTGATAAAATGAGGTAAAAAATATGTACGCAGTAATCGAAACAGGCGGAAAGCAGTATCAGGTCAAGGAAGGCGACATCGTTTTCATCGAGAAGCTTGAAGCCGAGGGCGAAGTTACATTCGACAAGGTTATCATGGTAGGCAAGGATGACGGCGTGACCGTTGGCGCTCCCTATGTTGAAGGCGCTTCCGTCAAGGCTACTCTCCTGAAGAACGGCAAGGCTAAGAAGATCACAGTTTTCACTTACAAGCCCAAGAAGAGCTCTAAGAGAAAAATGGGTCACAGACAGCCTTACAG
>CAMEPN010000029.1 GCA_945931735.1 uncultured Clostridia bacterium | reverse complement strand
CGCTTAGCGTGTTCACCATCCACCTGCCCGCGATCGAGCGCTTCGCGCCGCCGAGCTTTATCCGCACCGCGCCCTTTTTTATCGTCATATCAGCCATTCCACTTATAGCCGAAGCCCCATATCGTCAGTATGTATTTCGGGTTCGAGGGATCGTCCTCTATCTTCATGCGAAGGCGGCGTATGTTCACGTCGACGACCTTGTCCTCGCCGTAATACGCCTCGCCCCAAATGTGGTGGAGTATCGTCTTTCGGTCAAGCGCGGTGTTGCGGTTTTTAAGGAGATATTCCATTATATGGTATTCCACCTGCGTAAGGTCGATGAGCGCGCCGTCCTTGCGGACAGTCCTGCTCTGATAATCCAGCGTGAACGGACCGGAAACGATTGTTTTCGCCTCCTCGCGGTGGGAGCGGTTGATGTTCACGCGACGGTATATCGCGTCAACGCGCGCGACCAGCTCCGACGGGGAGAAAGGCTTCGTGACATAATCGTCCGCGCCGATCATAAGGCAGTTCACCTTGTCCATCTCCTGCGATTTCGCGGAGAGCATGATTATGCCTATCTCGCTGCTCTGCTCTCGTATCCAGCGGCAGAGCGCAAAGCCGTCCATTCCGGGCATCATGATGTCCAGCAGCGCAACGTCGAACTCGCCGTGCTGCCTGTTGAAAACCTCGACAGCGTCCTCGCCGCAGGCAACATCTACCACGTCGTACCCCGCGCGCCTGAGATTTATCACCACGAAATCGCGGATAGCCTCTTCATCTTCGCAGACAAGTATCCTTTTCATTTTTCATATCCTTCCAAAGTTGATTTACAGATTTTTTCAGAGAATTATAAAGCTGTTCATAAGCTCGCTCTCGGTCAGCGCAAGCTTGCCTGTTTTATAGCCCGATGTTTCAAGGCAGCAATATACGGTGTCCTCGCTCTCGCCGATGACCCGCATATGCTTCGACGCCGCAAGCCCCTCTTTGTCGTCCTTGTCGACCGCGCGGATACGCATAAGCTCCGT
The DNA here is from genome assembly GCA_945931735.1 of uncultured Clostridia bacterium. Lineage (GTDB taxonomy): Bacteria > Bacillota > Clostridia > Oscillospirales > Ruminococcaceae > CAG-115. The sequence goes on along the minus strand of CAMEPN010000029.1, from coordinate 9,152 downwards.
CGCGGAGTTGACCTCAAGACCCGAGCCTGCCGAATCGTAGGAGATGAATATTATCTCGCTGTCGGCGGAATTTACCACCGCAGAAACAACGCCGCGCCATCTGTTCGGGAAAAGCAGCGCGAACCTGTATTTGCTGCTGTAATAGCTGTAATACTCCAGCGTGTAGTTGTTGTCCGTGACCGTGTACCACTGCACCGCGCAGAGCTGCTCGGGGCGGGTGAGCGTTTCGTAGCCCGGCAGCGGAGTTGTCGAGGGTATCTCGATGAACCCGTCGCCGTCGATGTCCGAGCAGCTTATTTCCGCCATGTAATCGTTGGTGAAGCGGGAGATAAGGCTGCTTCCCGAAACGGAGCCGATGCTGTCGGGGCTAATCAGCCTGTTCCCGTAGCAGTAAAGGACATCGGTGCCGTACTGTCCCGAGCCTTTGGAATAATCAAGGAACAGCGCGGAAACGCCCTCGCTCAGCAGCCCCTTTGTAACGCTGAGATAATCCGCCGCAGCCCCGCCGAGGACTGCCTCGGACAGCTTGCTGAAGCCGTCGTCGCCGTTGGTAAACATCATCGCAGTGGAAATCTGGTTCACCTTATCGGTCACTACCGAAACAAGCTCGTCCTGACCGTCGGAATTCAGGTCGATGACCTCGAGGCAGGAGTAGGAGGACGCGTAAAGCTCGACAGGCACGCCGTCTATGTAATTCAGAACGCTGAACGATTTTTCCGTCTGGTTGAGCATGGTATAGCGGACGATAATGTCCACAGTGCTCGTTGAGCCGAGCTTCGCGAAGCTAATGCTCTCGACCTCGCTTCCGACGCAGGCAAGGTCGTATACCGCCGTCCATTCTCCGTCGGACATATCAAGTATCTTGAGCCGAAGCGAGCTTTCGCCCGACTGTACCGACTGATTTTCATAGAAAACGAGAGCCTCGTCGCCCGGCTCGTCGTCAATGTCATACAGCACGAACGCCGAGCGGAAATCACCGCTCTTCGGATATTTCAGTTTAACATCGGAGCCGACGCTGTTTATAAGCGCGCGGTATATCTCCGACTGTTCTTCCGTTAGCTTCGGCGGGGTGAGCAGATTTTCTACCGAAACGTTCATCGAACACCCGCACATAAGCGCTGTCAGCAAAAGAAGCAAAGCCGATCTTATTTTCACAAAATTCCTCCATGCGGGAAATAATTCACACAAATAAACAAAAATGGTCAGGAGCACAGCAAAAGCAGCCGTTTCCGCGACCGTTTCACATACTCCTAACCAATTATACCATAAAATCAGAAAGAATAAAAGCCCCTTTTAAAAATAAATATCTGCGGGCGGGTCATTCCTCCGTTTTCTCCTGCTCCTCTTCGGGGACGCTCTCCAAGGGGACTTCCTCGACAGCGGCAGCCGCTTCCTGCTTTTTAGGCAGGAACATGATGATAAGCGCCGCAACGATGAATAATCCCATTGCAACATTCACCCACGGAGTGTAGACCAGCATATACGCATTTCTGCCGCCGTTCATCTGATAGAAAATCTCGGCGGTGTAGCTGCTGCCGGTTATTCTTGAGGCAGTTTCCTCGGGAGCGATAAAGCCCGAAATTATCGTCGCGAGCGACGAGCCGAGCGTCATTACCGCCACGGGAACGCCCCATGCGCACAGGGCTGTTTTCGTGTTCTTCTGCTCGTTTCCCGAGAACAGCCTTGCGAAAAGCATGAAGAACACCGCGCCGCCGATAACGCATATGCACTCGATAAGATACTCGGGAACTGCGGTTATCACCATGCGGCTTAAGAACACATTGACCCCGCGAAGCGTGAAATACAGCGCCGCCGCGCAGTAGGAAAATCCCAGCCCCGCGCTGAATTCCTTTTTGTACAATGTGACGAACGCGATAACAGCCATCGCCGCGCCGAACGCGAAATCAACAAAGATAAGGAAGCCGGACGGCGATATCGCGCTAAGCTCCGTATAGCCCTCGTACGCCGCGCAAAGCCCCATTAAAAGCATCGCGAAGCCGAGCACCGCCGCGCGTCCGTCCACAACATCCGCGGGCGAAAAGCTGCCGAGCGCGCGCTTTCCGTCGAGGACAGCGCCGACCACCGCTCCCGCCATGGCAAGCACGGCGATAATGTAAAAACCGTAGTCCTCAAAGAAATTATTGTCGTGATAGAGAAAGCCCGTGTTCATGTCCGTGCAGACTATGATCTGGTAAACCCTTATTATAAGCGCAAGGAGCGTTCCTCCCGCCATGACCCACAGGGCGATCCCGCTGTTTTTTTTCATCTGACCCACTCTCTTTTCCGTAAACAAAATCAGCGTTTTTCCAGAGGTATATATTCTTTATTCACGTTTATCGCCTTATATGCAGGGCGGATAATGCGCTTGCCGTTTATCATCTCTTCCATTCTGTGCGCGCACCAGCCCGCCATTCTTGCGCAGGCAAACAGCGCCGTGTACATCTCCACGGGTATCTTCAGCATTTTGTAAACAAGCCCCGAATACATATCCACGTTCGCGCATACATTCTTAATGTCACCGCGCTCCTCCGCGAATACCTGCGGAGTAAGGCGCTCGATGCTGTCGAGAAGCCCGAATTCCGCCTCGAACTCCGTCCCTCTCGCGAGGTTCATCGCGTTTTCCTTAAGTATAACCGCTCTCGGGTCGGACAGGGTGTAGACCGCGTGTCCCATACCGTAGATAAGACCCGAACGGTCGCCCGCCTCCTTGCGGAGTATCTTGCGGAGAAATTCCTTGACCTCCGCGTCGTTGTCCCAGTTCTTGACGCCGGTTTTAACATAGTCGAGCATTTCCATTACCTTGATATTGGCGCCGCCGTGACGCGGGCCCTTGAGGGAGCCGATCGCCGCCGCATACGCGGAATACGCATCCGTTCCCGACGAGGATACCGTGCGGCAGGTGAAGGTGGAGTTGTTACCGCCGCCGTGCTCTGCGTGGAGCATAAGGCACAGGTCGAGCAGGCGAGCCTCCTCGGGGGTGTACGCTCTGTCGTCGCGAAGCGTGGACAGAATGCTCTCCGCAAGGCTCTCGTCCTTGATTATCTGGTGCATTACCATCGAATCGTTGTAGTAGAAGCGGCGCATCGTCTGATATGCCGCGACCATGATGGCAGGAAGCTTAGAAATAACCGAAATTGCCTTAAGCATCTCGCTCTCAACGGACTTGTCCTCGGGGTCGGAATCGTAGCTGTAAAGCGTAAGCACCGCCTGCGCCATCTTGTTCATTATGTTGGGCGAGGGGTTGCGCATGATAACGTCCTCGCTGAAATATCTCGGAAGCTCGCGGTATTCGGCGATAAGGCGGGAGAAGCTTGTCAATTCCTCGGTCGAGGGAAGCTCGCCGAAAAGCAGCAGATAAGCCACCTCTTCGTAGCCGAAGCGCTTGTCGGACAGCACGCCCTTTACGATATCGCGCACGTTATAGCCGCGGTAGATAAGTTCGCCCTCGATAGGCTGCTTATCGCCCTCGCTGATGACATAGCCGTGAACGCAGCATACGTTGGTTATTCCCGCGACAACACCCGAGCCGTCCGAATTTCTCAGCCCGCGCTTAACGCCGAATTTGTTGTACAGCGAAGCGTCGATAACGGTGTTTCTTGTGAAATCCTCGCACATATGCCTTAATCTGTCCGTGGATTTGAGCTGTTCCATCTTTTTCATTTGTGCTGCCTCCGTTTTCTTTTGTTTTTATAAATGTATATGTTCATTATACTATAAACTCACGATAAAGTCAAGAGCAAATATACCCTAATGAAATGTTCTTTAATAAAAATTGCAAAATACTCACATGAGAACAACCGGAAAGGAAGTGCTGAAATGCCGCTGAAGATATCCGCCGTGTGCGCCGCCCTGCTGACCGCGCTGGCGGCGGTGATGTTTTTTAATGACAGACCGCGTGAAATTTCCGTCCCAAACCGCGTCACCGTATATATGAAAGACTGCGGCGAGATAATCACCGAGGATTACTGCGATTTCCTAACGGGCTGCGTGTTCGGGCTTATTCCTCCCGAGTCGGAGCGTGAAGCGATAAAATCGACTGCCTGCGCGCTAAACACGCTCGCAGTCTACCGTATGTCGAACAAAAGCGGCTTTGAGAACAACGGAGCCGATCTGACCGCGGAGGAAAACGGCGAGTTCCCTTATATGAGCGAAGCGCAGATTCGGGAGCAATACGGCGCGTCGGCGGAGCGGTATCTTAATAAGGTTCGCGAATGCACCGAAAAGGCAATGCAGTACATCATAACCTACGAGGAAGCGCCCATTTGCGCGCAGATGTGCCGCATTTCCTCGGGCAAGACTGACAGCGGCGGGTTTGCGTACCTCGCGGGAGTGTCCGCCGAATGCGATAAAGAAGCGGAGGACTGGGAGAGCAGCTGCGCGCTGACCCCGAATGCGGTCAGAACGGCGCTGAGCGGAACAGCAGGCTCGCCGCACCTCGTCGGAAACGGCGCCGAATGGTTCTCCGAGCCGCAGTACGCCGCTTCGGGGACGCTTACCGGCATACTTTTCGGCGGCGAAAGGGTGAGCGGTGAGCAGCTTAAAAACGCGCTCGGACTGCGCAGCGCCGCGATCACGGTGTCCTTTGCGGAGGACAAATTTCTGTTCGTCTGCCACGGCTTCGGCGGCAACGTCGGAATGAGCCTTAGCTGCGCGCAGACCTTTGCTTTACAGGGAATGAAGATGACGGATATACTTGCCTATTTTTACGGCGGGACGGAGCTGACCGTCGCGCGACAGAAATGAGTGCAATTTCGTATCAAGGCATAAAAGCGCCCCGCGGCTTACACGGAGCGCTTGAGCTTTCCCGAGAAAAAACCTATCTCGATGAACGTTTTTGGACAAACCGAAAGCGCCCCGAACCAAGCACGGGGCGCTTTGCTTATTGAGAAAGATTTTCCGCAAGCTGCGCGAACAAATCAACGACGAATTTCGGAGTATCGGGAAGATACTGCGCGACAGCCGCGCGGAAATCCGACTGCGATATCGCCTGTGTCACAACAAACTCGCCGTCGACATTGTCGCCAATGGCGATAGTCCCCTGTGCGAAGCCCCCGAACGCGATGTCCGACGCGCTCGCATAGCCGCCGAAAGCATACTGCCCTGCCGCGGCTCCTCCGCAGGCGAACCACCCCGCAGCCGCTCCGCCGACGGCAAACACTCCGACCGCCGCGCCGCCTGCCGCAAAAACGCCGAGAGCCGCGCCGCCGCTTGCCAGAATGCCTATTGCGGCAAATGCGGCAAGCGAGAGCACCCCGACCGTGACTATCCCGACCGAAACGACGCCGACCGCCGCTATCCCGAGCGCGACCACGCCCATTGCGGCGTTCCCTATCGCAAAAATGCCCCGCGCCTTGTATTTCCCTAATCCTATATTAACGTGCACCAGCGGAACGCCATGCACCATGCGGGCGCTTTTGTATTCAAAATGCGCTCTGCCTGTGTTTGTGCGCTTCGGTTTTTCGGTGGGAAGCTCCTCTGCGGGAGCGCCCTCCCCTTTCACCAGCGCGTCAATGCTTATCCCGAAAAGCTCGCTCATTGCGGCTAGCTTTTCCATCTCGGGAGTGGTGCTGCCTAGCTCCCATTTTGAAACGGTCTGCCGCGTTACCCCGAGGCGCTCTCCGAGCTGCTCCTGCGACCAACCCCTCGATTTCCTAAGCTCTGTAAGTCTTTCTGCAAATGTCATATTTATCCTCCGTTCTAAGGCGGACTGTCCTCCGCTCTGTGTTAATATTGTAGCAAAACAGCCGCAGAAAGTCTACCAATTTTCGCTTGAACTTTGTCAACCAAAGTTAACATTGGCTCAACAGAGCCGTTTTCGCGGGTATATTGCGCCATAAAAGCACGACCCGCCTGCATAGGCTTTCCCCTTGCAATTCCCAAACCAAACCCTCAAAACAATCACACAAGCCCCGCGCGAACGGGGCTTGCATTTCATTCATTTTCTTCCGCGGTCACGGGCTGCCTGTGGTTCTCGGCAGTGTAGGACAGCGTCATCAGACTGTCGGTGAGGTGGACGTTTTCAACGTCAGCCTCGGGATAGTCGAAATGGATATCGTAATGCGTGAAGTTCCAGAATGCGTGCACGCCGTATTCCATCAGCGCCGCGACGGTATCCTTCGCCGCCGAACGCGGAATGCACAGCACCGCCATCTTGGGTGAATTATCGAGGCAGAAATCCTTCATGCGGTTCGTGTGCATAATAGGTATTCCCGAGATCTCTATCCCCTCCATGGAGATATTGCTGTCAAAAATACCGACCAGCTCGTAGCCGTACTTCTTGAAGTCGATATGTACCGTTATCGCCCTGCCGAGGTTGCCCGCGCCGATGAGGATCATCTTCCTCATGTTGTCCAGCCCGAGTATATGCGCGATTTCGCTGCGAAGCTCCGCGACATTGTAGCCGTAGCCCTGCTGCCCGAATCCGCCGAAGCAGTTAAGGTCCTGCCTTATCTGCGAGGCGGTCAGGCGCATTTTCTCCGACAGCTCTCTTGATGATATTTTTGTTATTCCCTGATTAAGCAGCTCTCCGAGGAAACGGTAATACCGGGGTAGTCTGCGTATGACAGAGTTGGAGATGTTGTTTTTCTGCTGCATTATCCGTCCCTTCCCTTTCTGAGGGTATCAGCCCATGAGCTTTGCGAGCCTGTTGTTTATTTCTACGAGGAATGTTTCCGTGTCAACGGGGCGCTTGTTTTCAAGCTTAGACATCGCGGCAAGGTTCTTATCCATGACGCCCTCCTCCATTGTCTGAACAGAAGCCTTTTCAAGCTTGTCCGCATAGTCGCACAGCGCGGGGATATTGTCCAGCTCGCCGCGCTTGCGGAGAGCGCCGCTCCATGCGAAGATAGTAGCGATGGGGTTGGTGGAGGTCTTTTCGCCCTTGAGGTAGTTGTAGTAGTGGCGGGTAACAGTGCCGTGAGCCGCCTCGTACTCGTATACTCCGTCGGGGGAAACAAGAACGGAGGTCATCAGTCCCAGAGAGCCGAACGCTGTCGCCAGCATATCGGACATAACGTCGCCGTCGTAGTTCTTGCAAGCCCAGATGAAGCCGCCGTTGGAGCGGACAACTCTCGCGATAACGTCGTCGATGAGAGTGTAGAAATACTCTATGCCCGCTGCCTCAAACTTAGCCTTGTATTCGTTCTCGTATATCTCCGCGAAAATGTCCTTAAAGCGGTGGTCGTAAACCTTGGAGATAGTGTCCTTTGATGCGAACCACAGATCCTCCTTTGCGTCGAGCGCGTAGTTGAAGCAAGCGCGCGCGAAGGACGCGATAGAGTTGTCGAGGTTGTGAACGCCCTGAACGATGCCGTCGCTGTTCTTAAAATCGTGGATAAGCGCTCTGGTTTCGTTGCCGTCCTTGTCCGTTACAACAAGCTCAGCCTTGCTGCCCTGCGCTACCTTCAGCTCGGTGTTCTTGTAGATGTCGCCGTATGCGTGACGCGCGATGGTGATGGGCTTTGTCCATGTGGGGATATAAGGCACTATGCCGTCCACAAGGATAGGCTTTCTGAAAACAGTTCCGTCGAGGATAGCGCGGATAGTACCGTTCGGGGACTTCCACATCTCCTTGAGGTTATATTCCTCGACGCGCTGCGCGTTCGGGGTTATAGTCGCGCACTTTACCGCAACGCCGTACTTTTTCGTCGCGTTCGCGGAGTCAATGGTGACTTGGTCGTTGGTTTCGTTTCTGTGCACCAGACCGAGGTCGTAGTAGTCGGTCTTGAGGTCGATGTAAGGGTTGATAAGGATATCCTTAATCATCTTCCAGATGACGCGGGTCATCTCGTCGCCGTCCATTTCTACCAGAGGGGTCGTCATCTTTATTTTCTCAGCCATTGTCTTTTCCTTTCTTCACAGCACCGTAGTTATTTATCGTAGTTGTGTTCGTATTGCACCCGACAGAGCCGCCGCAGGGCAGAAATCTGCTTCCGATAATTACCCCCGCAAGAAAAGCGGAAATTGCCATAAATACACACGCAGTTCTGCTCATACAGCGCTCCTTTCGGTAAATAATAATCAGCCGTTAGCCTTTGTAAAGTTAAGCAGTCCGCCCGCGAGCATCATGCCCTTTCCGCGCTCGGAAAGCTCGCACTTGACCTCGAAGCTGAAGCCCTTTGTCTTGTCCTCAACGATTATCTTTCCGCCGTTCTCGACAAGAGCGCGGATATTCGCGATAACGAGGTCGTCGCCCTGCTCGATCTTGTCGTAATCCGCCTCGTTGACGAACTCGAGCGGGAGAATGCCGTTGTTGATAAGGTTCTGTCTGTGGATACGAGCGAAGCTCTTGCAGATGATAGCCTTTACCCCGAGGTAAAGCGGAGCAAGCGCCGCGTGCTCTCTCGACGAGCCCTGACCGTAGTTGGTGCCGCCGACGATGATAGATGTTCCCGCTTCCTTAGCGCGCTTCGGGAACGTTTCGTCGCATACCGTGAAGCAGTATTCGGATATCGCGGGGATATTCGAGCGGAGCGGGAGAATCTTCGCGCCCGCAGGCATGATGTGGTCGGTGGTGATGTTGTCGCCGACTTTCAGCGTAACGCCGCTCTCGATGCTCTCCGCAAGGGGCTTGTTCACGGGGAACGGCTTGATGTTCGGGCCGCGGAGTATCTCAACGGAGGGAGCTTCCTCGGGCGACGCGGGGGGAACTACCATGTTGTCGTTTATGATGAACTTCTCGGGCATTACATATTCGGGCATTGCGCCTGCCGTTCTCGGGTCGGTGAATACGCCCGTAAGAGCGGATACTGCCGCCGTTTCGGGGGAAACGAGGTATATCTCGGCGTCCTTTGTGCCGCTTCTTCCGAGGAAGTTTCTGTTGAACGTGCGAAGCGATATTCCCTTAGAGTTCGGCGACTGTCCCATACCAATGCAGGGGCCGCAGGCACTTTCGAGTATTCTCGCGCCCGCTTCGATGAGGATTGCAAGCGTGCCCTCTGCGGCAATCTGGTTGAACACCTGCTTGGAGCCGGGTGCAATTGCAAGAGAAACGTCCGGATGAACGGTCTTGCCCTTCAAAATGTGCGCAACCTTTCTCATATCCTGGAGCGAGGAGTTTGTGCATGAACCAATGCAAACCTGGTCAATCTTCATTCCCGCAAGCTCTTCAACGCTCTTGATGTTATCGGGAGAATGAGGACAAGCTGCCAGCG
>CAMEPN010000028.1 GCA_945931735.1 uncultured Clostridia bacterium | reverse complement strand
ATTGGGGTCAATTTTAACAGGAGGTAGACTATGCTTATAAAAGAAATATTGGAGTATTGTGATAAAGATTATTTGCATAAATCGTGTGAGTGCCCTGACTGTAACCACCCTAACATGTGTCCGGGCAACTGTGGCGATTGCCTCAAACAAATACATTTTAAATCCAATATCCCCCAAGCAAGGCACAGTTACGATTGTGTTAACCTCGTGAATTACTATGTATGCAAATACGCCTTAAAATACACATCCGAGATATACAATGCACTTTATGGCTTGGGAAAGATAGCAAGTGCAGAAAAACTAAAAGTCCTGTCTATTGGCTGTGGCCCATGCACAGACCTGTTTGCCCTTGATATTATGAGAAAAAGAGGGCATTATAGCTTTGAGAAGGTAGAATATCTGGGTGTAGAGCCATTGGCTTCATGGAGCAGAATTCATAACAAGATAGCCCAATATGATGAAGATTTCAGCGTGCACTTTGAGTATAGCGATATTCAAAGGGTTCTGCCCATACTAAAAAACGAGGGCTTTGAAGCAGATGTGATTATTATGAATTATCTTCTTTCCGATTTCCATAAATATGGAGGTCAAGAGAATGTTCTTGACTTTTTGGACGAACTGGTGTATTATATAGAAAAAGTATGTCCTAACACTGTTATTATCATAAATGATATAAACCTTGAATGCTCAAGAGGCGGCGGCAGAGACTATTTTGATACTTTGTTTTGGAAATTACAGCCTATGGGCTTTCAATGTTCCAGAAGGCATTTTAATAACAGTAATAGGGAGAATCATTATCATTATGGTATAGAGTATTCTTCAAACAATTTAGTTTTTCCCGATAAAGTCATTGGGAAATACATAAATTATAGTCCATTCGAGACCTGTGCCAGTGCTCAAATAATTATATACAAGGAGTGATGTCTCGTGATAATAAGCGCAAGCCGCAGAACTGACATTCCCGCATTTTACAGCGAGTGGTTCTTCAACAGAATAAAAGACGGCTATGTGCTTGTCAGAAATCCGATGAACATTCATCAGGTGAGCCGCATAAGCCTTTCTCCCGATGTTGTGGATTGTATCGTGTTTTGGACAAAGAACCCCAAGCCAATGATGAGCCGACTTGATGAGCTGAAAGGTTACAACTATTATTTTCAGTTTACACTTAATTCGTATTCGACAGATGTTGAGCCGAATGTTCCATCAAAGGGCAAGGATATACTTAATACTTTTATTGAGCTTTCGGATATGGTTGGACCTGAAAGAATCATTTGGCGTTACGACCCAATTATTGTAACCGAAAAATATTCTATTGAATATCACGCCACCTACTTTGAAAAGCTTGCTCTGGCTCTGAGCGGGAAATTCGGCAGATGTGTTATCAGTTTTGTAGATGAATACAAAAAGAACGCAAAGAATTTCCGTGATAATGGTCTGAAAGAGCTTGAAAGAATTCAAATGGCTGACATTGCACAGCGTTTTTCCGAAATAGCAAAAAGGTATAGCTTTAAGATTTATACCTGTGCCGAACAAATAGACCTAAGCGATTACGGAATTGAACACAACAGTTGCATAGACAAAGAGCTTATCGAAAGTCTTGTCGGAGCAAAGCTGAAAGTTCAGAAAGATAAAACACAGCGCGATGAATGCGGGTGTGTTGACAGCATTGATATCGGCTCTTACAACACCTGCACACATGGCTGTAAATATTGCTATGCCAATTACAGCTCAGGTGTTGTCTTAAACAACTTTAGCTGCTACGACCCAAATTCTCCTCTGCTATGCAGTTTGCTTCAGCCAGAGGACAAGGTGACAGAACGTCCGATGAAATCACTGATTGATAATCAGCTTGATTTATGGTAAAATAAAGCTCCTGTTTTTGCAGGAGCTTTTAGTATTTGATGAAAAACAAACGAAATAGGATAATAAAAGAATATATATTACCTACCTAATACACTCAGCAATGCTGACCCGACATATCCGATACGCAATTACTGCACCAACACAAGCTGTGACCACGGCATATCCTGCCGCCATAACAGCAATCAGCCACCCGCCAGACATAGGTATCTGCAAAACCCATACCAGCAGCCACCCAAGCACTGCGCCGCTCAGAAACGATACTGCTATGGATATTCCGTTCTCTGCCGAAAGCAGACGGAACAGCTGCCCACCGGTTAGACCCGCCGCGCGTAAATATCCATATACTTTTCTGCGCTGTGCAGCTCTGGAAGCAGTGACTATTGCAAAGCTTATCAGCGAAACCGCCGCAATACCGGAAATAAATACGACAGACACCATTTCAATTTGTGAAGTGATTTCAGTGCGCACCTGCTGCTCTTGTATATAATCAGTCGTATGGAACAGGCTGCCGTAATGAGATTTGAAATCATTTATAAGCCGATATACTGCCGTGCTGTCCTCCGGAAGCCATAAATACACGGCGTCGTACCCTTTCTGTATTCCAATGTTCTCAAACGCCTTATCTGACCATATCAAACCGCCTTCTATGCAGTCGGATAAAGCCCGTGTTTTCCTGTCGGGCGAATCAAAAGAAAATTCAGCGACCGCGCAGATAGTCACATTTATCTCGTAATATTTCATCTTGTCGTATGACGGTGCGTCAGGGTCACTATTGACCACAAAGCCCAGCTGTATCACATCTCCAACGGAATGCTCATAAGCGCCGCCCGAGCTGACCCATATTGCCTGAGTTCCTGTTTGCAGTCCTATTCTATCTATTTCGCCGTCAATAATATGACCACTAATGTAATTCATCGAATCGTCATCAAGACCGTTAATTCTAAGTGCAAATATATCTTGGTCGGAAAATCCGAGCCGCTCCATGTCCTGCTTTATATCATCGTTGTGGCTGTCGGAATAAATATCACCCGAACCATCGCTGACACCAAGCTCATAGACATACTGCCGCTTTATTCCGATTACATCAGCACCTCTGTTCTTTAAAGCCTGAAATTCCTGCTCTGAAAGGCCTGAATTGTATCTTGACACATTCAGCGTGGTTACTGTCTGGTCGGTGAACAACACCGACATATCATACGGTCGCTCCATCTGAAGTATTGTGGAACGCATTTGGGCATTCACAGACACAGCAATAAATAACAGCATTACCGCAAGAAATGTCGTGACCGCACAGGCAGAAATCTCCTGACCGTTCATAATGTAGCAGCGAAGGGAGTACAGCCAAATCGGGTCGCTGCTTGTGACCTTCATGCCTGTTTTTGGAGGACATTTCCGCAACTCACAGTTGACAGGTCTTCTAAACCCTTTTTTGACCCAGTATATCTCCACTGCACATAATATTACTACTGAAAAAACAACAAAAGCCGCCAGCTTGATTATGGAGATACAATGAACCATTCCTGCACGGAACATGGTTATCGCACAGCCGCCGACTGCTCCAAAAATAAGCGCCGGAACAATAAGCAGGCAGAGCCTTATCACCGAAATAGCGGAAACGCTTTTTTCGTCAAAGCCAGCTGACCTCAGAACGCCAAGCTCTTTTCCGGTCATTCTGCTGAAAACAAAAAGTACAGCCAAAAATGATATTAAGACAAACACGATAAGCACAACATTCAATATCGCCACGCTATTGTCGGAGCTTATCCCGAACATGGAATTCATCACATCAAGGCTGTTTCGTTGGTTCGGCAGGAATACCGCTCCGTCAGTACCGGTTACATTGCCCTTCACGCTCACAAAGTAATACATTGCGTCAACACATTCACCGCCTACAAATGCATTGGGCATCTCCGGCATGTTCCCGGCGGAATCCCACTGATACCCCGAAAAGTCGTTGACAATGCCGCAAAGCGAAAACACAGCCTGAGATTTTTCCGGTGAATTGATGTTAATGGTGATTTTATCGCCAACAGCGGAATTGGGATAGAGAATGTCATGCAGCGAGCGCTCAAGAGCAATCTCGTTTTCAGTTTGGGGAAGCCTTCCTTCAACAGCAGTAATGCTGCAATGGCTCACGGCGGTATCGTCCGCATTGCCGGCAATAATTAACCTGTCGGTGCTTTCGTTGTCCTTTGTTCCGTTGAATGCTACTGCTATAACGCCGGTTTCTTCAAAATCACCATAATGTTCGACATTCGGAGTTTCGGTACAGAATATCCCGTCATGCGTTCCGAAAATACCGTCAAGCGCGGTTTCGTTCGATATTCTGAAATCATCAAGCATAGACAGTTCCGCCGCGAAGAATATTGTTATGACCAGATATGCCAGAAATACGCCTATGTTCCTTGCCCTGTGAAGCGACATATTTCTCAGCACATAATGTGTTATCAGTTTCATTTATGTGATCCTTCCGTCCATGAGCGTTATTGTCCGCTTTCCTTTTCGTGCAAAATCAGGGTCATGGGTAACAATTACTACTGTCTTTTTCAAATCGCTGTTGAGTCTGAACAGCATATTATGAACATTCTCAGCCGCTTCGGAATCAAGATTTCCGGTCGGTTCATCGCACAGAATCACCTGCGGGTCTGAAATAAGCGCTCTCGCGATTGCAACGCGCTGCTGCTGACCGCCGGAAAGCTGCGACGGCAGATGTTCCAGCCTGTCACCGAGTTCAAGTGTGGAAATCAGATGCTCCCATAATCTGCGGTCAGGCTTTTTTCCGGCAAGCAGCACAGGGTACTTGATGTTTTCTGCGGCGGTAAGCTCAGGAACAAGGTTATAATCCTGAAAAACAAAACCGATATTATCGCGCCGGAACCTCGCCAGCTTCCTTTCCGAAAGTGATGATATATCAATATCGCCGTACTTGATACTGCCCGAGGTCGGTCTGTCAATGCCGCCTAAAATGTGCAGCAGCGTTGATTTCCCCGAACCGCTCTTTCCCATTACAAAGACCAACTCGCCGTCATTCACCTCAAACGAAACTCCGTCCAGAGCCGTGACGGTGTTGTTTTCGCCGAGAGTATAGCATTTTCTTAGCTCATTTATCGTTATCATCTCTGCGCTCCTTTTTCAGACACATTACACCTTTTCTTATGAACCACCCGCCTGTTATTCCTGCTGCGGTAAGCAGGTATCTTGCCGTATCATACCAGTAGCTGTACACTATGCCGGACAGAGCGGCAAGGTTTATTGCCAGTTCCAAAGGAAGCACCACGGCAAGAGAAACAACAGCGAATTTTTTCGCAGTACGCAGGTTGAACGCTTCGGCGGCTGTTATCCCCCATACTATCCCGAACCCCAGCGAAACCGACAGCCCAAACAGCTGCGGCGCAATACAGTTTTCCCAAAGCTCCTGCTGTGTCAACAAACCGCCAAAATCATCGACTGTCAGCAAAACGCTTGAAAACGGAATAACATCAATGCTCTGTCCCCTTAACGCCCCGCCAAATATCACATATGTACCCAGCGACTGAATAAGCCAGAATATCATCGCTGCCGCAAGGACAACAGCGCATATCAGCTGTCTTAGCGTCAGCTTTCGCATTATAAGCGGCACAGCAATAGCGATTATCGCAATGAGAATAAGCGCCGCCGGGAGTATTCCGCTATGAGTATCAATCATGTACATTTTCAGGCTCCTCCAAAAATATCTGAAAGTTTTACTAATAATATCATTGATTTAGCCGCTTGTCAACAAATTAGTGAAGTTTGACAATAAAAAGTGAAGTTTGGAATTATTACCTGATTGACAGCCTTTCTTTTTCAGCGTATAATTATTTCAAGGGCAATATCAAGGAGGGCGTTATGAGAGCGGCAATATGCGATGATAATGAAACTATGTTAAAACATCTGTTGGAGCGGATATCAGGTGCAATGGCAAGAAACGCGGTAAAGTGTGAATTTCAGACCTTCACCTCGGGGAACAGCTTTCTTAAAGCACATAGAATCAATATGTTTGACATTGTATTTCTGGATATAAAAATGCCGGAAACAGACGGCTTTGAGGTCGCGCGGCAGATACGCCGGCTTTCCGAAAAGACATACATAATATTCATCACTACTGAGAACGCTCTTGTTTACGATAGTCTTGATTTCCGACCGTTTAACTTTATTACAAAGGACACCGCCGAAATAATGGAGATAAAACTGAACAGTGTTATCAAAAAGCTTGCTGCACATATTTCGGCAAATATGCCCATCTGTTTTTCGCTGCCGCACGGTGAAAAGAAATATGTTCATGCCGAGGATATTCTCTATGTATCCAGCAAATCAAATTATGTCGATATAAACTGCAAAAACGAGGTCATACATTTGCGCTCCAAGCTTGAAAGCCTTTTGGAGCAGCTGCCGGAAATGTATTTTGCCCGTATTCATAACAGATACATCATCAATTTATCTCACCTTTGCAGGATAGATAACACCCGTTTTTATGTCCTGCTGGACAGCGGCATTGAACTGGATATAAGCAGAGCATATAAGCCTCTGCTGACGGAAAAATATAACCTTTATCTCAGAAACAACAGCTGATTGGAGGAAAAAATGTGGAATATATTTGAAGCGTTAGTCACCTTATTCGAGCAGCTTTTGGTTTTTCGGTTCATCTGCGGAGTGCTGAAATATGATATATCCTGTCCGAAAGGAAGGATAGCATACATCTGCGGAAGCGTGGTCGGTACGGTCTTTGCAATAGCATTGAGCTTATTCTCCCGTTCTACTTACTGGATTGGGATAGCTTATGTCATGTACTGGTTTATATATTCATTGATTGGCGTGTACTGGTTTATATTTTCGTTGATTTGTTTTAAGGGCGCTGTCCTGAAAAAACTGTTCGCCTCTGTGGTCGCCGATGTAGTGTTATTAGGCACAAAAGCTCTAGTGACAAGCATTGCTTGTGCCTTGATTGATATTGATGTATCCTATGTTTATACCAAGCCCGGACTTGTTCGCTTTTTGGTGCTGGTTACGATACAGGTCATAAATGTGTATCTGTTCAGCCTTATTCTGAAGTTTGTTGATGGTTCGCTGCTTAGAATGAAAAAGTCCGAATGGGCGCTTGTTATCTCAGTATTTTTAGTTTCGTTCATGGTACTGGCTTTGATACATACGATTTTTTCCGCCATTAATCTGAATGCAGTCAATACTGTATTGGTTTTTGCTTCGGAATCGGGAATTGTCCTTCTTAATGTGATATGCCTGTATATGACGCTTTCACTCAGCAAAAGCAACAGCGCCGCAGAAAAAATCAAACTGCTTGAACAGCAACAGGAGCATAATATCCAATATGCCGAATCAATCAGAAAGCAGTACGAGGAAATGCGAAGCATTCGGCACGATATGAAACAGCACCTTGCAGTAATATCACGGCTCGCCAACGAAGGAGACATATCGGGCGCGGCAGAATACGCAGCCGAATGCTCAAATCTACTTGAAGCAGTTGACATATTCGTTGATGTAAAGAATAATTTTATAAACGCTATCCTTAATTCCAAGCTCAGCATAGCCAAATCTAAGGGGATAACGGTTCTTTGCAGTTCAAGCAGCGACATATCCGGTATATGCGAGCACGACCTTTGCATTCTGCTCGGAAATATGCTTGATAACGCCATAGAAGCAGCTGAAAAAATTCAAGGCGCAAAATTCATAGAGGTTTCAATATTGGTTGATGAGGACAAATTGAACATTTGCGTTTCAAACTCTATTGCAAGTTCCGTTCTGAAAAATAACCCCAAACTCAAAACCAGCAAGAGTAATAAAGCTTTACACGGCTTTGGAATAAGGTCTATATGGCACATTGCCGAAAAATATAACGGCAGCCTTGATTTTTACGAGGAGGAACTGGTGTTTAACTGTCGAGTGCTGCTGTTTAAGAAAGAGCTTTGATCAGTTAATATATTTACTACTACAAGTTTGGAGTTAATTGTTCCAAGTCCCTGCTGGGGGATGACATTATCAATTTTTACTGTCTGTCTAGGTCGCGATTTTTTTGAATTCCGTAGTAGTATTTTATAAGTCAAAACAATATGAACGAATTATTGCGTTGAATGTTTCACGGGAATCTGCGATATAAATCAGAATTGACAAACCCTCCTTTCATCGTAGCTCAGCGGTACTATTGTGCTGATGTAATTTTGTGGCAGGCGATATACCTAGCAGAGAAACACCTTCAAAAACAGTATACCTTGTAAAAAAAGCGGCAGCTGTTTTGCTGCCGTTGAAAGCATTATTCTGATTCTGTCTGCCTTTCTTTGCACAATCGGAAGCGCCCGATTTCTGCATATAATACTTCGCCCTCTGCATCAATAGCAGGGGGCTGCTTATTTGGGCTAAGGGAGTTATTCTGCGGATTTATTGTGGTTTGTTGAGCGCTTTTCTGATTTTTCTCATGTGCTTGCGCACAGGACGCTTTACCGATTCAGCTCTATCGAAGGTATTGTATGCGCGATTTACATAGGTAATAAAGTTGCCACCTTTCATTCCCAAATTGGCTTTTGCGCCCTTGCATGAATAGAGCCTGTACAAATTCCTGCAAGAAATAGGATTTCCGTTTGGAGAAATAAAATCGCTTTCAACAATTTGTTTGGCTTTTCTGTAAAGCCTGTAATAGTACTTGGAAACGGTTTTATCCCTTATGGTAACTTCCGTTCCATCAAACGAGAACCCCAAAAAGTTTATTCGTGACTTTTGAGTAAGCTCCTCCTCGGCGGACTCATAAGAAAATACCACTTTATCACAGAAATGGTATAGCTTTGTCTTTTCTGGAGATAACTCCACGCCCGGCATATCTTTATAATACTGCATTATCCATGAATATACTTCATTAAACTTTGATACAGAGATATTTGGTAAAGCAATAATAAAATCATCGCTATACCTCATATATAGTCCGCCCAACTCACGAACATAGTTATTGATTATCTTATCTGCGCTAAGCATATAGATATTCGCCAAAACGGCGCTGATTGCAGAGCCTTGCGGAATCCCGCAATTTCCATTGCGCTGTAAATACTGCTTTTTGTGCTGTTTGAATTCCTGAGAAGATAGTACTGTTTCCTTTTCGTTAAGCTCACGAATACCCTTTTGAGTATTGGGTAACCCATTTATTGTAAGCAAGTCATTTATATCCCAAAAAGAGTATCTTGTTATGTTCTTAAATACTGCGTAGTAATCGTCGGGCAGCTTTGTCACACTCAAAAGACTGCACAGTTGAGATTTAAGGTAATTGTGGTCAACTTTGTCAAAAAAACTTGTAAAATCACCTATCATAACAAAGCAATCTTGGTTTGCTTTAATAAAATCAAATGCTGTTTTAGCAAATGTAATATTATTTTGCTTTTCTAAATTGTTTCTGTATGCAATAGCGACATTGTTTATCCCGTCATCCAAAGCTCTCTGATTATACCTTTCATTCAGCAGGAAAGAGTAATATTGATAGATGCATCTATCAATATGGGCGGAGTAGCAAATTGGTCGCTCTTTATTCTTTACACCATCGGTTTTGTTATACTTTTTAAATTTCCTTGTGCTTCGAATAAAAGGATAAAACCCGTGATGAGCAACCGACTTAGGATTTGTGATGTAGTTCCATATAAAGTTGTTTCCAACAGATACTCTCTTGTCAAAATGAGCATAGCTCTTGATGGCGCTGTTCTTTTTTCTCCATTTTAATATATCCATTTTTTCTCCTAAAAAGTGAAAATGCCCAACGGCAAGGGGGTAGCATCCAGCACCGTCAGGCATATACATTAACACGACATAGAAAGAAAGTCCCTTCAATATCGACTACCCTAAAAACAATACTCCATTGTGGTATAATAACAAAGGAAGGTGGTTACATGACCAGCGTAAACATAATTGCAATAGCAATAGTCTTGCTGTTCGTACCTGAACAAGTTGTTCCGAAACTTCTATTCGAAATCATCGGAAACTACTTGACAACAATTCCTCTCCATCATATCAGTATATGATGCATAAATATTATAGCACGGATTATCATACTTTGCAATAGTTTTTTGAAAAAAATAGTAAAAATAGAAACTTACAATAATTTCATTTATAGAAAACCTCATTCAAGAAATACTATCGCCATTTACATCGATAAGGAAAGTACTTATCAATGCTTATTCAAACATTTTATATAAATCTGGGTATTGTTTTGCGCATATTCTAATTCTGTCTGGTTTGAAATGCGCAATGGGAATTGCTCTCTTGTTTTTCCCCCACGCCCCCTTTAGCGCCTCTGAACGCGAAAATGGCGCTG
>CAMEPN010000027.1 GCA_945931735.1 uncultured Clostridia bacterium | reverse complement strand
GCCTCGTCCTTAGCCATCTGGGAGTGCTTCGCTTCGCTCGCAATCCCAGCAGAGCGGCTTCGCCGCTGCAATTTCTGCACTTTGCAAAGGACACCTGTTAATATCAAAATCAATAAAAGAACCTTGTTGATGTGTCCCCCGACACGGAGGATAACACAATGTCAAACAATAACGCAGCAGGAGTATACCAGTTACCAAATGGAAAATGGGCTTATGAAAGCTTTAGTATGCGAACTTTGTGGTGGTAATGATTTTGTTAAAGAAGGCGACTTTTTTGTCTGCCAAAGCTGCGGCACAAAATACTCGTCAGAAGACGCAAAAAAAATGATGATTGAAGGTACTGTTGATGTACAAGGAACTGTGAAAGTAGACAATTCTGATTTTGTCGAAAAGAGTTTGAGAAATGCTCGCCGTGCAAAGCAAAAGGAAGATTGGGAAGAAACCCAAAAGTACTATAATCTTGTTGAGCAAAATGACCCCAATAATATTGAGGCTATATTTTACAGTTCATTCGGAAAAGCAAAAATATCCTTGGTTGAAAGTGATTTGTATAAACGTAAGGCGGCGTTTAACACTCTCCAAAAATGCGTCTCTGTTATCGATGATAATTTTGATATCAATAGAGAGCAAGAAAATAAGGCAATTATTGAACAAATCAGCAAAGATATTTTTGAAATGGCTTGCAGCACATATGTATATAATCAAAAGAAAAACGGTTATGGCATAGTAGTATGGTCTGACAAAATGGAAACCGTATCGAGGTGCTTGGAACAATTGCAGAGCAGGAGCGTGAAACTATCCGCAAGCGACAGGCAGAGGGCATTGAAGCGGCAAAGCAGAACGGCAAGAAGCTTGGCAGACCCGCTCTTGTATTCCCCGAAAACTGGAGCAGCGTTTATTCTTCTTGGAAAGCAGGTGAGATTACAGCAAAGGTTGCCATGGAACAAACAGGCACAAAAAGAACGAGCTTTTACAAGCTCGTGAACATTACCGAAAACCAATAATTTCGGGACACTATTTTCAAGGACACCTTTTTCAGATTTGATATACAGAAATTTCGCAGGGACACCTTTTGAGGACACTTTTCAAGCGGAGAAATAGTAAAAAGGGCGCAAAAAAAGAGCGGCTCCCAAACGGAAACCGCCCTTTCGCTATTCGGTTACAAATTACTCCGGCTGGAACATATCCTTGCTAAGACCGCAAACCGGGCAAACCCAATCCTCGGGGATATCTTCCCACTTGGTGCCGGGAGCGATACCGCCGTCGGGGTCGCCAACAGCAGGGTCATAAACATATCCGCAGGGGCAAACGTGCTTTTCCATGATTTTATTCTCCTTTCGCAGAAATATTATGCGCAGTTATTACTTAAAATATCTGTTCAGCAGACCCTCGAAAGCCTTGCCGTGTCTTGCCTCGTCCTTTGCCATCTCGTGAACGGTGTCGTGGATAGCGTCGAGGTTGAGAGCCTTTGCTCTCTTCGCAAGATCAAGCTTGCCGGCAGTTGCACCGTGCTCAGCAGCAACTCTCTTTGTGAGGTTCTCCTTTGTGGAGGAAGATACTACCTCACCGAGCAGCTCTGCAAACTTAGCAGCGTGCTCCGCTTCTTCCCAAGCAGCCTTCTCATAGTACAGACCAACCTCGGGATAGCCCTCTCTGTGAGCAGCTCTTGCCATTGCAAGGTACATACCAACCTCTGTGCACTCGCCAGTGAAGTTGGAGCGCAGGTCGTTGATGATATCCTCGGGCAGACCGTCGCAGATACCGATTCTGTGCTCATCTGCGAAAACGAGCTTCTCGCTCTCCTCAACTACCTTGAACTTGCTTCCGGGAACGCCGCACTGGGGGCACTTTTCGGGAGCAGACTCGCCGATGTAAACATAACCGCATACAGGACATACATACTTCATAATTTTATAACCTCCAAAATTTAAATTCAAAATCAGTAACGATTATCATTTCTGACGAATTTATTATAACACATACTTTCTGTTTTGTCAATAGATTTTTTATTTTTTTCACCGACACGTCACAATTTTATTATTCGTCAAAATCCACAAATAAAACGTTTACATCTTGATTTTTCAATACGAAAATGATATAATAAAGAAAATCTTGTCATCAAATAAATGATAAATCGGAGTTGTATAGAAATGAAAAAGGTACAAAGGGACAAAAGGGATATTCTTGACATAAGCATTGGAAAGTCTTTGAAATATAAAATGGCGGCTTTCGCAGGCGCGCTTATGCACGTGACCTTTTTTGTTATATTCGTTGTAATAAAGCTCTATACAATGGTAATATTCAACATCTTCAGCGTCGCGCTCTACACGCTAATGGGAGCGCTGTGCGAACGCGACAATTTCGAGGATCACCCTCTGCTGTGGATAAATCTGATGTACTTTGAAATAGTTATCCACGCCGTATTATGTACGATCTTCCTCGGCGCGGAAACCTGCTTCTTCCTGTACTCCATGATGACTATTCCCGTCGCGATTTATTACCTGTTCCTAACTTGCAGCAATACGGTGTTTAAGCGCGGAACAGTCGTGTATACCCTGCTGACGATTATGCTGCTTACGGCTGCGCTGCTGTTCGCGCATTTTAATGAACCTCTGTTCTTCACGCACCGCTACGAGCTGTCCACAGGGGCCATAGACCTGATCCGAGCAATAAATATCCTATTCACTACGCTCCTGATGTTCGCGTTCAGCTGCCTTTTCATTCTCGAGATACATTCGCTGATAAAAAAGCTGAATTTGACAAACGAGCAGCTCAACTTCACTGCCACTCACGATTCCCTCACCGGACTGTACAACCGAAACTGCCTTCGCGGAACGCTCGACGAGCTTGAGCACAGCGACGAGCCGTTTTGCCTTGTCATGGGCGACCTTGACGACTTCAAAAAGGTCAACGACACCTACGGCCACGACTGCGGCGACGTCGTGCTGAGATCCGTCGCGGAGATAATCATGAACAACATCGGCGAAAACGATATCGCCTGCCGCTGGGGCGGAGAGGAAATGCTCATCATAATGCACGGCTCGTATGACGAGTGCTTCGGCAGGGTGAGCAATATTAAGGCGCTGATAAATTCGCTGGCAATCGACCACGAAAACAGCACCGTCAAGGTTTCAATGACCTTCGGCTTTGCCGCAAGCGGAGAGGACGGCAGCATCAGCAGCGCGGGAATAGACGCAATGCTCTCAACCGTCGACAAGCGGCTGTATAAGGGAAAGGCGAGCGGCAAAAACGTCATTATCGCCTGAAAAATTTTCGCTTGTCTATTGACTTATATTTTCCGCAGTGTTATAATAGCATTGGGGAAAACAGGATATTCCGGCATTTGCCGATATCCTTATTAAAATACAGATAACCGAATATTTGTATGCCTCGTTATTTTACAGCGTCCGCAGGGCGGAGTTGTTTTTGACGGGGCATTTTTCGCGGAGGGACTTCATGGTATTTTCTGATTTATTTTTTCTTTACATATTCATTCCCGCGGTCATGCTCTGCTATGCCCTCGCGCGCTGTGCGGACAAGGCGTATGCCGACAACGCGAAAAACAGCCGCTTTTCCATGCCGAAAAACATCTGCCCGTTCTCAAACGGCGTGCTTATCGTTTTCTCGCTGATATTCTATGCGTGGGGCGAGCCTGTGTATATCCTGCTCATGCTCGCGAGCGTAGTTATGAACTACGTCGTCGGTCTGTGTATCGGCGGCGGCGAGAAGCGCTCAAAGCCTGCTCTCGTCATCGGGATTATCCTTAACATTGCCGCTATCGGCGTGTTCAAATATGCGGATTTTCTTGTCGGAACGCTGAATTTTTTCGGGCTTCCGCTGAATAAGCCCGGAATAGCGCTCCCAATAGGCATTAGCTTCTACACCTTCCAGTCGATGTCCTACCTTATCGACGTTTACCGCGGCGACGTAAAGCCGCAGAAAAATTTCGCGTCGCTGCTGCTGTATATCTCAATGTTCCCGCAGCTTATCGCGGGGCCTATCGTGCGGTATTCGACCATTGCCGCGGAAATAAACCGCCGGCACATTACCTTCGACGACATTGCCGAGGGTTCGTTTCGCTTTCTGATAGGTCTTGGGAAAAAGGTAATTCTCGCGAACCAGCTCTCCGAAATATCCTCGAAATTCCTCGACGGCGACCTTGCTTCGCTTACGACGGGCGGCGCTTGGCTCGGAATACTCGCATATACGTTCCAGATATACTTCGATTTTTCGGGCTATTCAGACATGGCGATAGGCATGGGGCGCTGTCTGGGCTTCCACTTTGACGAAAACTTCAACTACCCATATATTTCCTGCACTATAACTGAATTTTGGCGCAGATGGCACATCTCCCTCGGAAGCTTCTTCCGCGACTATGTCTATATCCCGCTCGGCGGCAACCGCAGGCACCAAATGATAAATATTATTATCGTATGGTTCCTCACGGGGCTGTGGCACGGGGCAAGCTGGAACTTCGTTGCGTGGGGGTTGTATTTTGGACTTATAATTGTTATCGAGAAATACACGATACTCAAAGTCCGCGATAAAATATGGCCTGTCCTGCTGCATATTTACAGCCTGTTCCTAATAATTATCGGATGGGTCATTTTCTACTTTGAGGACTTCACGCGGCTCAAGGATTTCATTGTGATAATGTTCGGCGGCGGAAAGGCGGGCGGCTGGGACCTCGTAACGCAGAACGAGCTTTTCGGGAATCTTTGGCTGCTTGTGGCAGCGGTCGTATGCTGCATCCCGATAGGAAAGCTTATACGAAACGCCTACGACAAAGCCTCCCGCATGGATAGCGCTGGCGCGGAAGCTGCGCTTACTGTCATGAAAACCGTGAGCGCTGTCGCGATACTCGCCGTAAGCACCCTGCTCCTTATCGGAAGCACCACCAATCCTTTCCTTTATCTCAGATTTTAAGGTGAAACAATGAAACCGAAATACGAAAAGAAATACAAAGAACCCCGCGCGACCAAGCGCCGCCGCGCCGCGAATATAGCCTATCTCGTAACGCTGACGCTCGCATTTGAAACGGTAGGTCTGTCGCTTATCGTGTTCCCGAGAAGCACCGAGAGCATTACCGAAAAGCGCACGCTGAAGGAGTTCCCCGAATTCACCGCCGAGGATTACATGAGCGGAAAATTCACCTCGGATATCTCCGAATGGTTCAGCGACACCGTGCCTTTCCGCGACGAGCTTACCAATATGTCCACCGCGCTGCGTGAGCTTCGCGGCTTCCGTCAGGACGGGATACGCCTGCATAACGTGGGAACAACTCCGACCGAAAGCAAGCCCTCGACGACTGCACCCGTGACAACGACCAAGCCGATCGAGAGCGAGCCTGACACCGACGAAAGCGAAGCGGCGACCGAAACCGCGCCCACCGAGGAAACCTCTGTTCCCGAGGAGCAGGGCAACCACGAAATAAGCGCTGTCGAGCAAGAGATAAACGAGGACGACGCGGTCAACATTACCAACAACGGCATCGCGGTAGTCGGGACGCGCGCGCTCATGCTTTACGGCGGAAGCTTCTCCGTCGGGGAGAGCTACGCGGGTGTTATAAACAAATACAAGGAAGCGCTCGGTGAGGACGTGAATGTTTACAGCATGATAATCCCGACCTCCTGCGAGTTTTACAGCCCGCCCTCCGTCGCGGCGTACTGCGGCAGCGAGCTTGACAACATCAACCATGTTATCGAGTACCTCCGCGACGACGTTAAGGCGGTCGACGTCTACACGACCCTCGCCGCGCATACCGGCGAGGACATCTACCTGAGAACAGACCACCACTGGGCGGCGCTCGGCGCATATTACGCCGCAAAGGAGTTCGCGGCTGCCGCGGGAGTTCCGTTCTCGGATATCTCGGAATACGAGCAGCGCGTTGTCCATGATTACGTCGGGACAATGTACGGTTATTCCGGGGATATCGTGCTGAAGAATAACCCCGAGGACTTTTACTATTACGTCCCGAAAAATGTTGAATACACGACGACCTATTACAACTATATTCTCGAGGACGGCGACATTGTCGGCGCAGAAGAGCCGTATGACAGCAATTTCTTCATCAAATACGGCCACGGAAACGGCATGGCGTACTGCACCTACATGGGCGGCGACGCGAAAATAGTCAAGGTGTCTACCAACGCGGGTACGGGGCGTAAGCTCGCCATTTTCAAGGACAGCTACGGAAACGCGCTCCCGCCGTTCCTAATGGGTTCGTTCGACGAAATTTACGTTATCGATATGCGCTACTTCACGCACAATGCAGTGGATTACCTCACCGAAAACGGCATAACCGACGTGCTGTTCGCGAATAACGCATTCCACGCGGCGACAGCGTCCACGGTTCGGTATTATGAGAATTTCCTCACACAGGAGGACTGGGGATATTGACATTTGCGCCTGTTTGCGCCTTGAATACGCGGCTTCGCCGCTGCCGGCGCAAACGCTCACATTTTCTGCATTTGCGCCTTGAATACGCGGCTTCGCCGCTGCCGGCGCAAACGCTCACATTTTCATTTCGCGGACGGTCGTCCGCGATTTCGCTGCGCGAAACCATGAAAATGCGGGGGCGCCATTCCTCTGTTTTTGTGCCTTGAATGCGCGGCTTCGCCGCTACCGGCGCAAACGCTCACATTTTCATTTCGCGGACGTCGTCCGCGATTTCGCTGCGCGAAACCATGAAAATGCGGGGGCGCCATTCAACCCTGTTTACGCATTGAATGAATACTTCTGAATATAGATAAATCCCCGAAGAACACTCTTCGGGGAAATTTGTATTTGGGAAATTACGGCATCATGCCTGTGGCTTGTAGCTTACAGTGCCACAGACTCTGTCGCCTGCGTCGCCGAAGGATGTGTAGATGTAGCCCTTCTCATTGAGAGGTCCGGGCGCGTATTTCGCGGTGTAAATGTGAACGTCGGGGTGCTTCTCGTACAGGAGCTTAAGCCCAACCTCGGACGAGAGTATGCACATGAACCTGATGTCCTTGCAGCCCGCTTCCTTGATGAACTTTATCGCCGCGTCGGCGCTTCCGCCCGTAGCAAGCGCGGGGTCAACGATTATAACGGGGCCATCTGCCACGTCAACAGGGAGCTTGAAATAATACTTGTGAGGCTCCAGTGTTTCCTCGTCGCGGTACAGCCCAATATGACCGACCTTCGCCGTCGGAAGCAGCATTCTCAGCCCGTCAACCATGCCAAGACCTGCGCGGAGGATAGGCACAATGGTGAAATCCTCGTCCACAACGGGCGACATGAAGTCGGACACGGGACCTTTTACAAGCACCTCTTTCGTCTTGAGGTCTTTCAGCGCCTCGTAGCCCATCAGAGCTGTAATCTCCTTCGTCAGCTCGTTAAACTCCTTAGAGCCTGTGTTGACGTCGCACATTTTCGTGAACTTGTGAACTACCAGCGGGTGGGTGAACACCGTTACATTCTTCAGAAAATCTTCCATAATACCCTCACTTTACAGATAATTCTTCAGCTTGTCAAGCTCTTCTTCCGTGAAAACCTCTATCCCGTTTTCCATGAACAGCTCCGCTGTCACACCGTTTCCGTCCGTCTTTCCGCCCGAAAATGTCCCGTCGTATATAACGCCTTTTCCGCAGGAGGGACTTTTCGATTTGAGCACGGCATACTTTGCCTTGTTTAGCTGCGCGATGTACAGCGCCGTTTCCGCGCCCTTTTTATATTCGGCGGTAACGTCCGCGCCCGCGTTGGACACGACCCGCTCTCCCTGTATCTCGGCGGGAGCACGCGGCGTCGAAAGCCCGCCCATCTGCTCGGGACAAACGCCGACAAGCACGTTGTCCCCCGCAAGGGCAAGCACCGCGTCGTTAAGGCAGCTTTTCCCGTCATAACGGCAGCTGCACCCCAAAAGGCAGGCGCTCACAACAATTACAGCCATTACTTCTTGTCCTTTTTGCTCTGATCTATTTCGCCGTTAAGCTCGTCCACGACAACAACGGGAGCCTCTTCAAACTCCTGCTCCTCGCCCGTGCCAAGCTTGCCGTTGTTCACGATGATATTAGTAACAATGCCGACGATAAGAGCCACCGCAAGGGAGGTTATCGAAAGGATAGGACCGTTTGTTATCTCGTTGAAGCCAAAATCGAAGGTAAGCCCGCCGATACCGGTTACGAGGATCGCGCTGACAACGAACAGGTTCTTGCTGTTGTTGAGGTCAACGCGCTTGAGCATTTGCAGACCGCTTACCGCGATAAAGCCGTACAGCGCGATGCAAGCGCCTCCCATAACGCACTTAGGGATAGAATTGATAAGCGCAACGAACGGAGTGAAGAACGAGAGTATCATGCACCCGAGCGACGCTGTGAATATTGTCACGATCGAAGCATTGCCGGTGATCGCAACGCAGCCTATCGACTCGCCGTAGGTGGTGTTCGCGCAGCCGCCGAAAACTCCTCCGACAACGGAACCCAGACCGTCGCCCATGAGGGTCTTGTCCAGACCCGGGTCGGTGATGAGGTCGCGGCCGATTATGTTGCCGAGGTTCTTGTGGTCAGCGATATGCTGAGCAAGCTCTACCACAGCAATGGGCACGTAAATGAGTGCGATGTTCCCTATCGCCGCGCCGTCGAGCGGGTACTGACCGTTGGTTTCGATAGCCTTAAGGAAGAAGAACTTCGGGTAATCCACGATGCTGGTTATGCTGAAGTTGCTGAATGCGTTCACAAAGGGCGTGAAATCGAGTATCTTGAATGCTTCAATGCCCGCGGCGTTGCCGATAAGAGTAAGTATAAGCGCGAGAACATAGCCCGCTCCGATACCGATGATGAACGGAATAAGCTTGATCGTCTTGCTGCCCTTTACAGAAGCGATAACTATCGCGAGGAATGTTACCAAACCCACGATAATTGTCATGAGGTTGTATTCGCTGCCGCCGTTTGTCGCGAGCCAGCCTGTCGCCGTGCCCGAAAGGCTCAGTCCGATAAGCGCAACGATAGGCCCGATGATAACGGGAGGCATGAGTTTATTTACCCAGCCCGAGCCTACGACCTTGATGATAAGCGCGATAATTACATAGACAGCGCCCGCAAACGCAATGCCAATGAGCATTCCCCAGTAGCCGTAGTTCTGCGCGATAGACGCAGCGTAGGCGCCGAGGAAAGTGAAGGAGCTTCCGAGGAAAACGGGGCTTTTTCTTCTTGTGCAGAGGAGGTAGACAATGGTGCCGATACCCGCTCCGAAGAGCGCTGCGGCGGGGTCAGCCGAAAGCCCGTATCCCGAAACGAGCATGGGAACGAGCAGCGTTGCCGCCATAATAGCGATCATCTGCTGGAGCGCAAAGACGACCGTCTGCCTGAATTTCGGCTTATCGCCGATGTCGTAGATAAGTTTCATGCTTATTCTCCTATCTGATTTTTTGAGTTTTGCTAAAGCTGTTTACACTAATTATATATTATATCCTTTTTCGACACGATTGTCAATATGATTTTTGTGCTTTTGTGAAAATTTCCTATTAATTCGGTCGGTTTACTGTGTTTTTGTAACAAAATAAGGAGCGGACTGCTCCGCTCCGAATATCGCATAAATTATAGCACGGGTCACTCCCCCGCTGCGGCGCTCGCTATCGCCTCCGCTTTTTCGCCGTCAATGACCCCGCATTCCGCCATACCGGAAAGCACCTCTTTAAGACGGCGCTGCGCGGGAGCGGCAGATATATCGCAGTAGACCGACGGCGCCTGCGGTATCCCCGCGAGCATAGCGCACTCGTACTCGTCAAGCTCCTGCGGCGTTTTTCCGAAATAACCCTCCGCCGCGTCGTAAATGCCGTAATACCCGTTCCCGAAATAGATAGTGTTGACGTAAAGGGCGAATATCTCGCTCTTGCTAAGCCTGCTCTCAAGCTCGAACGCCGTTAGTATCTCCGCGAACTTTCGCTCGGGGCGCTTTTCCCCCGTAAAATAAAGGTTTTTCGCGAGCTGCTGCGTGATAGTGCTCCCGCCCTGCTCCGCAGATATTGTCATTATATCATGTATAAGCGCGCGGAATATCGCGGAAATATCTATCCCGAAATGCCGCTCAAAATCCCTGTCCTCTACGGAAATCACCGCGCGGACGTAAAACTCGGGCAGTTCCTCCGTCGGGACGAAGTTTTCCCGCGACATTATTTCCCGCGCCGCGGCTTCAACGGGTCGCTGCTCCACGGCTGTGCGGTACATCACCGCACCCATGACCGAATAGCCGGTCAGAATGAC
>CAMEPN010000026.1 GCA_945931735.1 uncultured Clostridia bacterium | reverse complement strand
GACTGGCAGGAAGACTGGCACTTGCCGCAGCCGCCCTTAGCAGCGGTAGCCTTAAGATCAGCCTTGTTGATGGTAGTGATGTGCTTCAAAAGGAACACCTCTTTCTTGTCATATGTATCACGGTCATACCGTACTGTTGATATTATATCATACTTCAGCAATTATTTCAAGGGGGTAAACGCGATTTTTTACCACGCCGACGGGAAAACGGTAAATCTCCATACGCCGTTCTCCTTTTTTGCGGTGTATTCCGTTTCCACCTCGGAGGTTTCGCCCGCCTCGAAATTGTATGTGTCGTATCGGGTGAACACTGCGGTGTCCTCGGTGAGCGTCGTCAGCTCGTATTCCGTTCCGGAATAATTCGGGCTTACCGAGCCGCCCGAGCAGCTCTTTACATAGAGCGCGCCGTCAACGTCGGTGAACTTGTTCGTGTCCATAAGCGAGTTGATGATGTCCACCGTGAAATACTTCGACAGCGCGTCCATAAGCTCCGCCTTGGTGTCGAGCAGCTCGTTCGTCACGGGGTAATAAACGGCGCCGTTAAATTCCATCGGGCTGCTCTCGTCATATCCGCCGACCGCGCTGTTGGAGTCGGGGTCGAACAGCATATACAGCCCGTTCGCCGCCGCGAAAATCTCATCGGGGGTCTGGCGCGTGGGGTCGAGCCTTGCGTAGCCCTGCTCCTCGGGGAGAATCGCATAGCGGTCCTCCTGCTCGTACCTCCTGTACACCTCGGAGCCGTCCGCAGACACATAGAAATCGCACATATAATAGAGCGTTCCGTCGTATTCGTCATAGCAGCTCACACCGTAATATGTCCCGCCGTTTATCTCCGCGCTCTTTCCGTTGTCGGAGAATATGTACACCTTTTCCTCCGACGGCAGCCCAAGATAGCTGTTCGCGAACGCCGAAACAAGCTCCGCGTAATTCGCCTCCGGCATTGTCGCGGAAATTTGGGGTACGTCCTCCTCGGTCGTCACGGTCGGTTCGGAGCTTTCCGCAGCGTCTGCTGTCGGCTGCTCCGCGGTTTCGGGAGCTTCTCCGTTTACGCCCGCTTCGTCCGTTTTTTCGGGGGCATTTTCCTCCGTGACTGCCCCGCTGGTTATTTCGGAGCTGTCAAGCCCCGTGCCGCCTGCGTCCTTTTCCCCCGAACAACCGGCAAGCACGACGCAGAGCGCCGCCGCAATTATTGCCATTAACTTCTTCATTGTTGTCATCTCCTTTTCGGAATATTTTCGCATACCGCTTGGGCGCCGCTCATTATCCCCAAAAAAAGGATAATGCGGTGCCGTAATATATCTATGACGGGTACGCGAAAAAAATGCGGTCAGGCATCGGCAGCCGCTCAGCGGTCAATGACCGCCGCCGCTCATATGCCGACACCGCCGCATTTCACCTTTTCAAAACAGATCCGATAATAAATCAGAGCTTCTCGTCCTCCGCCTCGGCTGCATCTGTCTTGTCCTCAACAAACTCGTCGTCGGACTTTACAGCGGGCTTCTCCTCAGGCTCCTCGGGCTTTTCGGACTCGTCCTCGATGTCAAGATCCTCGTCGAACTCGAAGTCCATGTCATCGTCGTCGATCTCGTCGTCCCAATCGTCGTAGTAGTTTTCCTCGTTTTCCTTTTCGAGCTTCTTCTTGGTGATATATGTTGCCGCCGCAACACCGCCTGCTACGGCGAGAAGTCCTAACATAACGATGCCTAATGCTTTCATGGTAAATTCCTCCTTTAAGACAGAAAATGATAGTCTGTACACACAGTATAAACCTTTTTAAACAATTTTGCAAGGGCTGCGGCAAATTTTAGTGAAAAAAGACAAAAAAATCACAGGTTTCCTGTCATATTCATCAAAACGGATATTGCCGAAATAGGCGCCGTTTCGCAGCGGAGTATGCGTTTTCCGAGCGAAACGACGGAAAATCCCGCCCGCTCAAGCTCCTGCGCCTCGCTCTGCTCGAAGCCGCCCTCGCTCCCGATAACGATGTCGATATTCCTTTTCATCTCGGGGAGAGCGCTTAGCGGAGCCTCCGCGCATTCATAAAAAAGTATTCCCGTATTTTCGGGAGAAATCATGCTTTTAAGCGCGGAAAATTCCACCGCCGCGCCGACTTTCGGGATAACTCCTCTGCCGCACTGCTTCGCGGCTTCCTCGGCTATCCTGCGGTAGCGCTCGGTCTTTTTTTCCATCTGCTTCGGGTCGGGGCGCGAAACGCATCTTTTTGAAAAAAACGGGATAACCTCCGCCGCGCCGCATTCCACCGCCTTCTGCACGATAAACTCCATCTTGTCGCCTTTGGGCATTGCCTGAAACAGGCGCAGATGAACCGACGGCTCCGCGAGGTTGGGAGTGCTTTCCAATACCGTAAAGGTGCAGCAGCCGCGCTCCGCCGTTTCCAGCCGCGCGAGGTAGTCCGTGCCGCGCCCGTCGCACAGCACCGCGATATCCCCCGCCCTCATGCGGAGCACGACGGAGATGTGCTTCGCGTCGTCGCCCTCGACAACGGCGGTGTCCTCCGAAATATTTTCCGTAAAAAATCGCGGGTAGCGCCAGCGCTCCATTTTAAGTTCTATTTCCGACATTCTTTATCTCCTTAGTGTTCGCGGGGTCAGTTCCAGCCGTACTCGGCGGTCTGCCCGAACAGCTTTTCGACGTTTTTCCGCAGACCCGCATTTTCGGGCAGCGACAGCGTTTTATCGGCGGAAATTACCTCCTCGGCGAGCTTCTCGACCTCTCCGAGCACCGCCGCGTCGTCCGCTAAGTCTGCGACCTTCATAGGCGGCAGCCCGTGCTGCTCCCGCCCGAAAAAATTACCGGGACCGCGGAGCTGAAGATCCTTGTCCGCTATCTTGTAGCCGTCCGTTGTTTCGGTCATGGCAGTTGTACGCGCGCGGGTGTATTCGCTCCTGCTGTCGGTCATTAATATGCAGTAGCTCTGCTCCGAGCCGCGCCCGACGCGCCCGCGGAGCTGATGCAGCTGCGACAGCCCGAACTGCTCCGCATTTTCTATCAGCATAACAACCGCGTTCGGAACGTCTATCCCGACCTCGATGACCGTCGTCGAAACCAGCAGGCTCAGCCTGTTTTCCTTGAAGTCGGTCATTACCCTGTCCTTGTCCGCCTGCTTCATTTTCCCGTAAAGCAGCCCCGTCGGGATATCGTGAAATTCCCCCCGAACAAGCCGCTCGTAATACTCTATCGCGCCCGCTTTCTCGCTTTTTCCCTCGGCGCTCTCGACGAGCGGGCAGACGATGTACGCCTGCTTTCCCGCAGCGATATGCTTTCTGATGAACGCGTAAACACGCGCGCGGTAGCTTGAATTTACCGCATAGGTCTTTATCGGCAGCCTGCCTTTTGGCATTTCGTTCAGTATCGAAACGTCAAGGTCGCCGTACATTATCAATGCAAGCGTGCGCGGGATCGGCGTCGCGGACATTGCCAGTATATGGGGATTTATCCCCCGCTCCGCAAGCGCGGAACGCTGCCCGACGCCGAAGCGGTGCTGCTCATCGACCACGACAAGCCCCAGCTTTTTTATACCCGAGGACTTCTGTATCAGCGCGTGAGTGCCGATCAGAACATCAATCTCCCCGTCAGCAGCGGCGGCGCGCACCGCCTTTTTTTCCGCGGCGGTCATGCTCCCCGAAAGCAAGCCGACCCTCACGCCGAGCGGTTCGAGAAAACCGCGGAATGTCGCGTAATGCTGCCGCGCGAGCACCTCAGTCGGCACCATAACAAGCGTCGTGAAGCCGTTGCAGCGCGCAAAGTACGCCGCGCCCGCCGCGACGAGCGTCTTTCCCGAGCCGACGTCGCCCTGTATCAGCCTGTTCATAGGGTACAGCTTTTTCATGTCGGATACGCAGTCGTTCACAGCGCGAAGCTGCGCACTCGTCGGGGTGAACGGCAGCGGCGAGAAAAACGCGCTCATGTCTACATCGGTCAATACCGCGCCGCTCAGATTGCGCCCGCGCCCGCGCATAAGCGCCAGTCCGAGCCGCAGCGTAAGCAGCTCCTCGAAAACCAGACGCCGCCTTGCCTCGGAGTATTCCGCGCGGCTTTTCGGAAAGTGTATCTTCCGCACCGCGTCCTCCGCGCCGAGCAGCCCGAACCGCTCCCGTATTTCCTGCGGGAGCCTGTCCTCGTGCTTAACAATGGTGAGCGCAGTTCTGACGTTCGCGCTTATCATGTTGTTGGTAAGCCCTGCGGTGAGCGGGTATTTCGGGAACAGCCCCTTTTCCTCGGGAGAAACGAACAGCGGCGACAATATCTGTTTTCGCACAAGGTCGCCGCCTATTTTGCCGTAAAAAAGATATTCCCGCCCGATTTCGAGCTTTTCAAAGGAATATTTAGTGTTGAAAAACACGGCGGTGATCCTGCCGGTGTCGTCGGCAAGCTCCGCCTTGTAAAGCGCGGTTTTCGCGTACTCGCTGAACGGCGCGGTCTTTTTCACGACCACCGCGCGTATCGCGCAGGCATCGCCCGTTTCCGCGTCGCTCACCTTTACGATATTCGTAAAGTCAATATAATCCCGGGGATACAGCTCGGTAAGCTGCTCCACGGTTTCTATCCCGAGCTTTTTGTAAAGCTCCGCGCGCTTCGGCCCGACGCCTTTTAGATAGGTTATCTCCATTTATTCGGTCATTCAACGGAAATGATGTAGTAGTAAACGGGCTGACCGCCGTTGACAAGAACTATGTCTATGTCGCTGCTTATCTTCGCGCGGAGCGCTTCGTAGGCGGCGTTCGCGTCCTCGTCGGTCACGTCGGAGCCGTACAGAACGGTGATATAGCTGCTCGAAGATGTTACCAGCTTCTTGGTCAGCTTTATGAGGGACTTGGTGATGTCCTTTTCGGTGAAAACTATCTTTCCGTTTTCCATCGCGAGTATTTCGCCCTGCTTTATCTTATGCCCGTCGTACTCGCTGTCGCGCACCGCAAAGGTTATCTGCCCGCTGCCGACCCTGTCGAGCGCCTCGGTCATGCCGCTGCGGTTCGCGTTGAAATCGGCGTCGGGGTCGAACGCCATCATCGCGGAAATTCCCTGCGGGATCGTCCGCGACTGGAGCACGCAGACATTTCTGTCCGCAAGCGCTACCGCCTGCTCCGCCGCCATGATTATGTTCTTATTATTCGGAAGAACGAACACGTTATGCGCAGGGGTCTGCCCGATAGCTTCGAGGATATCCTCCGTGGACGGGTTCATAGTCTGACCGCCGCGCACTATGCTGTCCGCGCCGAGATCTCTGAACAGCGCCTCAACGCCCGCGCCCGCGGCAACCGCAACAAAGCCTATCTCCTTTTCGGGAGGAACGGGCTGCTTTCTCTTCGCCTGCACTGCTTCGTCAGCCTTGATGATGTTGTTGTGCTGCTCCTTCATGTTCTCTATCTTCATCTTGGTGAGGCTGCCGAACTTCAAGCCCTCTTCGATAGCCTTTCCGGGGTGATTTGAGTGAACGTGAACCTTGATTATGTCCTCGTCGTCGACAACGACAACGCAGTCGCCTATCGTTTCGAGATAAGCGCGCAGCGCCGTTGCGTCCTTTGCGGAGCTGTCCTTGTTGACGATAAACTCGGTGCAGTAGGCGTACTTTATCTCCTCCTCGGAAGCCGCGGAAGCAGCCACTGCCGCGGGCGCGGAGGGCTTGACCTCGTCCTCGGAGCGTATGATCTCGCCGCCCTCGAGCACCGCGAGCATTCCCTCTATAATAACGATAAGTCCCTTTCCGCCCGCGTCGACAACGCCCGCCTTTTTAAGTGCGGGGAGCAGCTCGGGAGTTCTCGCGAGCGATTTTTCCGCCTCGGAAACAAACGCGCGCAGGAATATCGCCGCGTCGCCGCCCGAAACGCCAAGCTCCGCAGTATTTTCCCAGCCCTCGCGCGCAACGGTGAGGATAGTTCCCTCGGTAGGCTTCATGACCGACTTGTACGCTGCGTCTACGCCCAGCTTCAGCGCTGCGGAAAGCTCCGCCGCGTCCGCCGTTTCCTTTCCCGAAAGACCCTTTGAAAGCCCTCTGAAAATAAGCGAGAGGATAACGCCCGAGTTTCCGCGCGCGCCGCGCAGCATCGCCGATGCTGCGGTTTTCGCGACCTCGCCCGCCGTCGCTCCGTCGGGAGTGTTCTTAAGCTCGGCAACGGCGTTCTTTATCGTCATGGACATATTTGTGCCGGTATCTCCGTCGGGTACGGGGAACACGTTCAGCTCGTCGACCGTCTGACGCTGATTATAGATATTGTTTGCGCCCGATATCACTGCGTCCCGCAGCAGCTTTCCTGTTAATATCATTTATTATAATATCCTTCCTTTTTTATTTCAGACGCGGATATCATCCACGAAAACATTTACCTTTTCCACCGAAATGCCGGTATTCTGCTCGACTGTGTAGCTCACCTTGTTGATTATCGAGCGGACAACGGCGTTCATATTCACCCCGTACATCAGCGAAATGTGCAGGTCGATGACCAGCTTATCCTTTCCCGTGCGGACGATAACGCCGCGCTCGCTGTCCTTCTTTTTTACAAACGGCAGCGCCGCCGCAAGTGTTTCCTTTGCGCCCGTGACGTTCATGGAAACCACTCCGAAGCATTTTGTGACCGTGCTTCCGATAAGGGCGGTGAAATATTCCTGCGAAATAGTTATCCTGCCTACATGATTTTGAACAAGTACCATAGCGAACCTCCCTCTTTATCGTTTATTAAGATACTCCGAAACGGCATAACGAAGCCGCGCGAAGCTTAGGCGACCCCGCATAATTATTTTCGTTCGATTGCGCCGCAGGTTTTCAGTTTGGCACAACATAACACATGATATACAATGATAAAGTTATATTTTGCGCCAAACTTGCAGATTGTACAAATTGAGCGCAGGCGGGCTGTCGCCCGTCAAGCGAAAGTTGTACAATCTGGCGGAAAAGATGCAAGCAAGCGGACGGAAAAGGCGTTAGCCGGTAATTGTGCGGGGTCGCCTTTATATTATCCTAACGCCGAACGCCGACGGGCGGCAGACGGCGGTAAAAACGTCCGTAAATTCCCCAGCCGCGCGCGCCGCAGCATTTTCGTCGGAAAACACCCCGAACACCGCCGAGCCGCTTCCCGTAAGCTCCGCGCCGAGCGCGCCGCATTCCAGCATTTTTACGACCAGCTGCTCAATGCGCTCGTCGTCGTACAGTCTGCGGAACACGTTGTACATTTTTTCGTGCGGGAATATTCCCGAAGAATATTCCGAGGGCATTCCGCGCGGGGGGATCTCCTGCGTGTCATACCGCGCGAACGCCTCGCCCGTCGGGCAGGAATGCTCCGGCTTTGCCACCAGAAAACAGCATTCGGGCGCGGCGGGAAGCTCGGTCATTATCTCGCCGATACCTCGGCAAAGCTTTGTTCCGCCGACAAGGCAGAACGGGACGTCCGCCCCGATTTCCGCCGCCAAGTCAAGCAGCGCGCCCTCGTCAAGCGGCTCGCCGCACAGCGCGTTCAGGCCGAACAGAACGGCAGCCGCGTCCGCGCTCCCACCGCCCATTCCCGCGCCGCTCGGAATGCGCTTTTCTATCATTATTTCCGCGCCGCTGCGGATATTCGCCCTGTCGAAAAAAACACGCGCCGCCTTGTGGCAGATGTTGCTCTCGCCGACGGGAATTTTCGGGTCGGAGCAGCCGACCGCTATCCCCGCGCCGCCGAGCGCAACCGTTACATAGTCGCACAGATCGACGCTCTGCATGACGGTTTCGAGCAGATGATACCCGTCGCCGCGCCTGCCTGTTATGTCAAGGAAAAGATTTAGCTTTGCGCAGGCGCAGAGCGTTATCCCGCCGCTCAATGTCCGATCTCCTCAAGGAACTCGCGTATTCTCGAAAGCGCGGTGGTTATATGCTGCACGGAGTATGCATAGGACACTCTGACGTAGCCCTCGCCGCTCGCGCCGAACGCGCTGCCCGGAACGACAGCAACCTTTTTGCTGTATATCAGCTTTTCGCAGAACTCGGCGCTGGTCATTCCCGTTGACTTTATACAGGGGAAAACGTAGAACGCGCCCTCCGGCTCGAAGCAGGTCAGCCCCATGTCGTTAAAGCCCTTTACGACAAGCCTGCGGCGCATATCGTACTCCTCTATCATATGGTCGACGTCCTCGCGGCAGCTCGTAAGCGCAGTTATCGCCGCATACTGGCTCACCGTCGGGCTGCTCATAATGCAGTACTGATGAAGCTTCAGCATCTGCTTTATAACGGGCTGCGGGCCTGCGCAGTAGCCCAAGCGCCAGCCTGTCATCGCGTAGGTTTTGGAGAAGCCGTTGACGACGATAGTGCGCTCCCTCATGCCGTCAAGCTCGGCGATGGAAACGTGCTTTTCCGCGCCGTAGGTCATCTCGGAATATATTTCGTCGGAAATGACCATTATATTCGTCCCGCGAAGCGCCTCAGCCACCTTCTCGAGGTCGCCGCGGCGCATAACGGAGCCTGTCGGGTTGTTAGGGAAAGGAAGAATGAGCGCCTTTGTTTTCGGGGTTATCGCCGCCTTTAATGCGTCCGCGCGGAGTATGAACTTGTCCTCGGCGGTCATTACTATCGGCACGGGCGTGCCGCCGCAGACCGTGATTATCGGGGAATAGCAAACGAAGCTCGGCTCGGGCACAAGCACCTCGTCCCCCGGCTGCACCAGAGCGCGCATTGCAAGGTCGAGCGCCTCCGAGCCGCCGACGGTCACGATTATCTCGCCCATGGGGTCGTATTCGGTGCGGATAAAGTTTTTCAGATACTTCGATATTTCCGTTCTGAGCTGAACAAGTCCCGCGTTGGCGGTGTATGCCGTCCTGCCCTTTTCGAGGACGTTTATCGCCTCTTTTCTCGCCGCCCACGGGGTCTTGAAGTCCGGCTCGCCGACCGAGAGGGATATTACGCCCTCCACCTGCTGCGCGATGTCGAAGAACTTTCTTATGCCCGACGGCTGAATGTCGCGTATTTTCTGCGGGATTATCTCATCGTAATTTATCACGGGGAAACCAGACTCCTTTCGTCGGAGTGCTCCTCGTTGAATACGTGGTTCTTTTCCTTGTATCTTCTGAGGACGAAGTGGGTCGTGGTAGAGAGCACGCCGTCAAGCACGGCAAGCCGCTCCGACACGAACAGCGCTACCTTACGAAGGCTGGTTCCGGTTATGGTGATGGAAAGGTCGTTCGCGCCCGAGAGCAGGAACACGCTGTCCACCTCCTCATACTGCATGATAGTGTGCGCGAGGTCGTCGAAGCCCCTGTCCTTGAACGGGGTGACCTTAAGCTCGATTATCGCGGTGACAGCGTTGTCGTCTGCCTTTTCCTCGTTGACTATCGCGGAATATCCTATGATTATCCTGTCGTCCTCAAGCTGCTTTATTCCTGCCGCGACTTCCTGCTCGGTTACGCCGAGCATTGCAGAAAGCTCCGAATTGGTGAGCCGCGCGTTCTGCTTCAATAATGCAAGTAACTTCTTGTTCATGACAATTTCCTCCTGTCAGATAGGTATGAATCTCGGTTCTTTTCTGCTGAAAACGCATATCTCCGAAAAGCCAATGTCCTTTATCATCGAAAGGCACTGCGGTATGTCCGCGCCGATATCGGACGCCCTGTGCGCGTCGCTTCCGACGGTAACAAGTTTGCCGCCCTTTTCGCGGTAGCGGCGCAGGTACTCCGCGTCGGGCATGGGAAAGCCCAGCCCCTTGCGTATCCCCGAGGAATTGACCTCAAGGGCAATGTCCTTTCTGATTATCGTTTCGAGTATCTTGTCGATTATTTTGTCATAGGCGGTCATGTCGACCTCGCGGAACGGCTTGTCGCCGTTCGGGACGGGAGCGCCGCGGCTTATGTCCACCGTGAGGAATCTCAGCGGGAACGTGAGGTGAGCCAGCGAACAGAATTTCCCCCACTCGGCAATGGCAAGCTCCGACTCGAAATATTCGTCAAGGCAGCGCTTCCTGTCCGCGTCGGTGTCGGGCACCTTGTTGAGCGCGGGGTAGCTCGGCGTGCGGTGAGATGAACCCAGAACGAAATCGTAGTCCTGCTCCGCAAGTATTTTTTCCGCCAGCGGGAGGTCGTATAACGCCTGCCCAAGCTCCGCGCCGTAATAGACGTTCATTTTGCCCTCGAAGCGCTCCTTTATCTCAAGGAAAACGCCGTGCGAACGCGCGACTGCCCCCGCGAAATCCCATTTATCAAACTTTTCTATTTCAATATGGTCGGTCAGCGCAAAA
The DNA here is from genome assembly GCA_945931735.1 of uncultured Clostridia bacterium. Taxonomy (GTDB): domain Bacteria; phylum Bacillota; class Clostridia; order Oscillospirales; family Ruminococcaceae; genus CAG-115. The sequence continues at coordinate 466 of CAMEPN010000026.1, read as the reverse complement.
TGCTTTATCCCCAGCCCGAAGGCTCGCTCCGCCATCTTCATCGGCTCGTCAAACCCGTCGTGCGACAGCGTCGAGTGATTATGGAGATCGACCGGCACGCTTCCGTAAATTTCCTTTTCCAAGCTTTTGTTCCTCTGTTTACATAATTTTTCTCGAGGCACAGTTACGCCCCGCAATTTCGGTCGTGCGAAAAAATACACATAAAAATCCCCCGCACGATACTTTTTTTATTATTTTATCACAAATTTTTAATTTTGTCTATGAATACATTTACTTTTTCAAATTTTTTTAGTATAATAGAGAAGAAAATATAAAAAATCAACGGTTGCGGCACAGAATTTTATACATTTTGACCGCAGGACAGGAGGAAACTATGAGAGCAGTTGTTGCTGTTATCGGTAAGGATACCGTCGGTATCCTGGCAAAGGTGAGCGGGATTTGCGCGGAATACAAGGCAAATGTCATG
>CAMEPN010000025.1 GCA_945931735.1 uncultured Clostridia bacterium | reverse complement strand
GCGTCGGAGGACGCTCCGCTGATACTCTGCGGCGACGACGAGTATCTGTCGACCGTAACGGAGGATGCGGCGGGCGGTCACAGAATGATCCGCTACGGCATGGGCGAGGGCTGCGACGTCCGCGCGGAGAACGTCGTTCACACCGAAAACGGCGAAAGCTTCGACATAATTGCGGACGGGAAGCGTTATGCGGCGGCTGTCCCCGTTATGGGAGAGCACCATGTGCTGAACGCGCTCGCGGCGTTTGCCGTGGGGAGAGTGTTCGGAATGAGCGCGGAGGAGATAGTTCCCGCGCTGATGGATTACGAAGCGAGCGGAATGCGGCAGCGGATAGAAAAACGCGGCGGCGTGACGGTGATACTAGACTGCTACAACGCAAGCCCGACTTCAATGAAAACCTCCCTCTCCGTTCTCGGCGGAATGAAGTGCGAGGGGCGGAAAATAGCGGTGCTCGGCGATATGCTGGAGCTTGGCGATGTGTCGCACAAGCTTCACGCGGGGGTAGCCGATCCGATATGCGAAAACGCGGACGAATGCTTCCTTTACGGGCATGAGATGCTGTATTGTAAGGAAGAGCTTGAAAAGCGCGGGTTCACGGTGTTCCACAGCGAGGACAAGGCGGCGCTGTCGAAAACGCTCAAATCTCATGTCAGAGACGGCGATATCCTTTTGTTCAAGGGCAGCCGCGGCATGAAAATGGAAGAGATAGCGGAGATAATCTAATTCAAAGGGGACGGAAAGATGCAGATCTGGACAAGTGTGATAGCGGCGGCAGCGGCGTTCGTTCTTACATGGATAGCGGGGTATTGGTTCATACCGCTGCTCCATAAGCTGAAATACGGTCAGACGATACTCGAAATAGGCCCGAAATGGCACAAGGAGAAAAAGCAGGGCATTCCGACTATGGGCGGCATAATGTTTATCCTTGCGGTGGTATTGTGCTTTGCGGTAGGAATGATCGTTATCTGCTCGGCGGGAAACGTCGACAAGCAGGAGGTTATCCGCTCGTCGGCGGGGCTTGTCATGGCGGTGCTGTTCGGATTTATGGGCTTTCTGGACGACTTCATAAAGGTAAAGAAAAAGCATAACGAGGGTCTTACCGTTATGCAGAAGATAATTCTTCAGGTGCTTATCATTGCGGCGTACTTCGCAACGCTGTATGTTAGCGGCGCGACCCGCACGGCGATAACCTTTCCGTGGGGCTGGCAGCTTGACATGGGTCTGCTTTACTACCCGATAATGGGCGTTGTGATACTGTATCTTGTGAACGCGGTAAATCTGACCGACGGCATTGACGGGCTTTGCTCCTCGGTGACAACGGTCTACATGGCGGCGTTCGCGGCTATTTCCGGCATTCTCGGAATGTTCGGCGAAACGCTGCTCGCAATGTGCGCCGCAGGCGGCTGCATCGGATTTCTCATGTGGAACTTCCCGCCCGCAAAGGTGTTCATGGGCGACACAGGCTCGATGTTCCTCGGCGGCGTTGTTTGCGCGCTCGGAGTAGGCTGCGGGTGCGAGGTGCTGATGATAATTGCGGCGCTGGTGTATATCCTCGAGGCGCTGTCGGTAGTCATTCAGGTGACAGTGTTCAAAATAACCAAGAAGATATACCACACAACAGAGGGAAAGCGGCTGTTCAAAATGACCCCTATACATCATCATTTTGAGCTTAGCGGCTGGAGCGAGATAAAGATAGACGCGGTATTTTCGGCGGTCGCGGCGGTGCTCGGCGCGGCGTCGGTGATATTCGCGCATAATATGTTCGGCAGATAACACAAAGAACGGAGGTGCGATATGGATAATGCGGCGGCACGCCCTGCGCAGAAGAAAGGCGGCAATGTCGGCAGGAAAAAACAGAAGGACCCGAACAGGGTAAGGCTCATTGACCTTTCGGGACGCGTCGACATACCCATGCTCATCATAACGCTGGTGCTGCTTACCTTCGGGATAACCATGATGTTTTCGGCGGGACACGCGCTGTCCTACCGCGACAACGACGGAGATTCCTATGCCTATGCGACCAAGCAGATGACCTCGGCGGGCATTGGGCTTATACTCATGTTCCTCGCGAGCGTTTTCGACTACCGCCTGCTTCGGCACGAATTCCGCTTATTCGGAGGAAAGCATAAGATAACGCTGGCGCATATCATTTTCGCGATAACGTTCTTTCTGACGGCGCTTTGCATTCCGTTCGGCGTCAGCAATATTGAGAACGGCCCGCGCCGCTGGCTCAAGGTCCCGCTGTTCGGAACGTTCCAGCCGTCCGACTTCCTCAAGGTCGGGCTGATAATCTTCCTTGCATACTATATCCACAAAAATTCCGACCAAATGCGCAGAATGTATGTCGGGGTCATCAAGCCGATGATACCGATTGGAATAATTTGTATTCTTATGTATCTCCAGCCGCACCTTTCGGGGCTTATAATAATGCTGGTGATAAGCGTTGCGATGCTGTTTGTCGGGGGAATGAACTGGAAGCCGTTCATTCCGTTCGTTATCGCGTTCGCGGCGGTGCTGGCGCTGATGTTCGTAACGTCGGATTTCAAATATTTCGGCGACAGATTTTTGTACATGGATCCGCTCTCCGACCCGGGCGACAAGTCCTACCAGTCGTATCAGGCTGCGCTTGCGGTAGGCTCGGGCGGTCTGTGGGGAGTCGGCTTCGGAAACTCCAGCCAGAAATACTACTACCTCCCCGAGGCGCAGAACGACTTCGTTTACGCGGTGCTCTGCGAGGAATTTGGGTTTGTCGGCGGTCTTGTGGTTATCCTGCTGTTCCTGTTTTTCGTGTTCAGAGGCTTTTACATAGCGCGTCAGGCGGAGGATAAGTTCGGTATGCTTCTTGCGACCGGAATATCGCTGCAAGTAGGGATACAGGCGCTGCTGAATATCGGCGTTAATGTTTTCTGCGTGCCGAACACGGGCGTTTCGCTGCCGTTCTTCAGCTACGGCGGCACTGCGCTGCTGGTTCAGCTCGTGGAAGTGGGACTTCTGCTTTCGGTAAGCAAGCGCGCTAAATTAAATTAGTAAGGACAATCAATTATGAGGATAATTTTTGCGGCGGGCGGAACTGCGGGGCATATCAACCCTGCGCTCGCCATTGCGGACAAGGTAAAGAGCGTATTCCCCGAAACGGAGATACTGTTTATAGGCACTCCTGCGGGAATGGAAAGCAGGCTCGTCCCGAAAGCGGGCTATGACTTCACGGGCGTTGAGATGTCGGGCTTTCAGCGCAGCCTTTCCGTAAGGAACATCGGGCGCAACATAAAGGCGGCGTACTGCTATTTTATCTCCGCGAAGAAAAAGGTGCGCGGCATACTCCGCGATTTCAAGCCCGATCTTGTCGTCGGCACGGGCGGGTATGTGACCGCAAACGTGCTCGAACAAGCTGCCCGCATGGGCATAAAGACCGCAACGCACGAGAGCAATTCCTACCCGGGAATGGCGACGAAAATGCTCGCGGGGAAAGCGGATAAGGTGCTTCTGGCATCGGAGGACGCGATGAAATACCTCGGCAACACCGAGCGCTGCGTCGTCACGGGAAACCCGCTCCGCAGCAACATCAGCATTGAGGAGCGGGACGCGGCTCGTAAGCGGCTGGGTCTGCCCGAGGGCTTTACGATACTGTCCTTCGGCGGGAGCCTCGGCGCGAACCGCATAACCACCGCCGTCGCGGAGCTTATCGCGTGGGAAACAAAAAAAGGCGGGATAAATCATATCCATTCCTACGGCGGAAAGGGCAGGGATCTGTTTTACGACGCGCTCGCGCAGAGCAGCGTGACCGAGGACAAAAGCCGCCACATCTTCCGCGATTATATCGACAATATGTACACCTGTATGTGCGCCGCCGACCTTATCATATCCCGCGCGGGGGCAATGACCGTGACGGAGATAACCGCCATCGGCAGGCCGTCGATACTTGTCCCGTTCCCGAATGCGACGGAAAACCACCAGTACTACAACGCGCTCACGCTCAGCAACGCGAACGCCGCGATACTGATAGAGGACAAGGAGCTTACAAAAGCGCGGCTGGTGAGCGAGGTTTCGGCGCTGTATTCCGACCGTCACCGCCTTGAGCTTATGGAAGAAAACGCAAAGCGCTCCGCGGCGAACCATGCGGCGGATAAAATACTGAGCGAGCTTATCTCGCTTGTCGGGGAGGATAAATTTCTCGCCTGACCCATAAAATTCACAAAAATCTCCTTTTTTCATACTATGGAGCATGAGAACAGTATGTTTAAGGAGATGATCGTATGGATAACCGTCAGGTACTTGTGATAAACGGAGGGAAGCGCCTTGAGGGCGAGCTGCGCGTTCACGGCGCGAAAAACAGCGCGCTTCCGCTGCTTTCCGCCGCTGTCCTTGCGCACGGAGAAACGGTTTTTCACAACTGCCCCATGCTGACCGACGTTGACGCGGCGTGCCGAATTTTGTCCTGCCTCGGGTGCAGGTGCTCCCGTTCGGGGGACACCGTGTGCGTCGACGCAATGAACGTCAGCGGCTGCGAGATACCCGATAATCTTATGCGGGAAATGCGCTCTAGCATTGTTTTTCTGGGGGCAGTCCTCGGGAGGACGGGACGGTGCAGGCTGTCGTTCCCGGGCGGGTGCGAGCTTGGCGCGCGTCCTATCGACCTGCACATCTCCGCGCTGCGGCAGATGGGAGCAGTCATCACGGAGGAGCACGGCTACCTCGACTGCACCGCGCCGAGAGGGCTTAACGGCGCGCGGATAACGCTTTCGTTCCCGTCGGTCGGCGCGACGGAGAACATTCTCCTTGCCGCCGCGACCGCAAAGGGCACTACCGAGATACATAATGCGGCGCGCGAGCCGGAGATATGCGATCTTGCCGAATGTCTTAACAAATTCGGAGCGCGCGTGAGCGGGGCGGGCGGGAGCATAATCACCGTAGAGGGAGTTCCGCGCCTTGAGCCTGCGGAGCACAGCGTTATCCCCGACAGGATAGTCGCGGGGACATACCTCTGCGCGGCGGCGATAACCCACGGCGAGCTTATCCTCACGCACTGCGAGCCGTCGCATATGATGTCGTTCATTCCCGTGCTGGAGGCGATGGGCTGCCGGATATACCCATACGGCGGCGGCAGGCTTTACATAAGCAGCCGCAAGCGGCTTTCCGCTCCGCCGACCATTCGGACAATGCCGTATCCCGGGTTCCCGACGGATATACAGGCGCTGTTTACGTCGGTGTGCTCCGTTGCGGAGGGTACGTCGGTTTTCGTCGAAACAATTTTTGAGAACAGGTTCCGCCATGCAGCGGAGCTGATGCGCCTCGGGGCGCAGATAAAGGTCGAGGGCAGGGTCGCTGTCGTTGAGGGAGTAAGCTCCCTTTCGGGCGCAAAGGTGTGCGCTGCCGAGCTTCGCGGAGGCGCGGCGCTTGTTGTCGCGGCGCTCGCCGCAGAAGGTACGAGCGAGGTCAGCGGAACGTGCTATATCGACCGCGGATATGAGAACATTGAAAAGGCACTGCGCTCGGTCGGAGCGGATATAAAGCGCGTCTGAGCGGTGTCGGGGAGAGTGAAAAAACATGGCAGACAAGAAAAAGCGCAGAAAATCGAAAAGCTCCGCTCAGCCGCAGCGCAGCGGAAAGCCCCGTCAGGCTGCCCTCAATACAAGACCGCAGACTGCCCATAACTCAAGACCGCAGAATGCTCCCAACGCCAGACCGCAGACTGCCCCCAACGGCAGACCGCATAATTCCCCAAACAGCAGGCAGAAGCCGCCCGCCATGCCGCAGACCCACCGCGCCATGAACAAGCAGATGCGCACGCGGTACACCAAGCAGCGCAGGCACAGGGCGCGCGGCGGAAATTACATATTGTACTATCTGCTCGCGGCGGCGGTAATAATCATCGTGTTCATTATCCTTGCCAACACCATGCTTTTCAACTGCTCCCGAATAGACGTCGAGGGCAGCGTGCGCTATACTCCCGAGCAGATCACGGAGGTGTCGGGACTTAAGCTCGGCGACAATCTGCTCCATATAGACGAAAAGGCGGCGGAGGAGCGGATAGTAGGCTCCCTTGCTTATATAGATATTGCGGATGTTTCGCGTTCATTCCCCACGGGAATAAAAATTACAGTCACCGAGGCGGAGAAATGGTTCTGCGTTACGCAGGAGGGTAAAACGGTCTGCGTTTCGCGCGGAGGAAAGATCATCGAAGAGGGAAAAACGGCGGGGCTTCCCGTTGTAAAGGGCTTCGAGGCGGAAAGCACCGAGGTCGGCGGAATGCTGAAGTCTGTCGTGGACAACAAAAACGACCTGCCCGAGCAGATACTTAACGCCGCGGAAAAGGCGGGGCTTGACAGCATTGACGAGATAGACCTTACCGACAGATTTTCGATAACGATAGAGTGCGACGGCAGGATAACCCTTGAGATAGGCACCGTTTCCGACATCGAAACAAAGCTTTATGTCGCGCAGACGCTGATAAAGCAGGAGCTTTCTCCCACGGAAGAGGTGACGATACTGCTGACCGACCCCGAAAAGGTCGCGGTACATAACAAGAACGCCGACGACAACTTTATCCCCGTAACTCCCGAGGAAGCCTCCGACGAATCACACGAAACATCTGAAACGACATCTTCCGAGGAAACATAAAATAAATGTTGAACTGATTTGATAAATTTTAAAAAATAGGTTGCAATTTCGGTTCAAGTCTGCTATAATAAATAGTAGTTGTATAAAAAAAGGCTGTAAAAAGCAGGAGGGGTACTTAGCATGGCAGCTTTCGAAATAGAAAAAAGCGACGACGGATTTGTTTTAGACGATAATTTCACGCTCGGCACCAAGATAATGGTGTTCGGCGTTGGCGGCGGCGGAGGAAACGCGGTCGCAAATATGGTGGACAGCGGCGTGTGTGATGTTGATTATGTTATTGCAAACACCGATGTCGGCGCTCTCCGCTCAAAGGACGGCAGCAAGATGAAGCGCGTCCAGATAGGCAGAAAGACAACGCGCGGTCAGGGCGCGGGAAATAACCCCGCCGTAGGACAGCAGTCCGCAGAGGAGAACCGCGAGGAGATCGCAAACCTGCTCGACGGAATTTCCATGATATTCATTGCCGCAGGTATGGGCGGCGGAACCGGCACGGGCGCTGCTCCCGTAATTGCCTCGATAGCAAAGGAAAAGGGCATTCTTACCGTCGGAGTTGTCACAAAGCCGTTTAATTTCGAGGGCGTTAAAAAGACCGAGCAGGCTCTCGCGGGCATTGCCGAGATGAGAAAGTATGTCGACGCGCTTATAGTTATCCCGAACGAGCGAGTAAAGCAGATGTCCAACGGCAAGCTCACCGTCAAGGACGCATTCAAGGCGGTCGACGACGTGCTCTGCAAGGCTGTAATCGGCATAATCACCCTGCTCAAGGGCGACGGATATATCAATGTTGACTTCGCCGATGTTCGCATGGTACTCGAAAATTCGGGTATCGCGCACATGGCTATCGGAAAGGGCAAGGGCGACAACAAGATCGTCAACGCGCTCGACGAGGTGCTTCACAGCCCGCTGCTCGAAACCTCCATTTCCGGCGCGCGCAGATGCCTTGTCAATGTCAGCATTCCTTACGACTTCCAGATGGACGACTTCGACAAGATCACCACGGAGATATCCGACAAGTTCGAGGCGAACGCGAGAGTCAAGTACGGTATCGTATTCGACGAAGACCTCGCAGACGACGAGATCTCTATCATCGCCGTTGCAACCGACTTTGAAGAGCTTGCCGAAACCGATAACGCAGACGCACAGAACATATTCACCGTGCGCACTCCCTCTTCGGGAAGCGGTTATCCGTCCGGCTCGGGCTTCACTGATTCCAATGATATCGACGCTCTGCTGAGAAAGTTCAACAACGGCAGAGAGGATTGATATTTTCAGCTTTACTTAAAAATGGAAATCCGAGCTTTTGTTCGGATTTTCTGTTTTTGGAGAAATATGACATTCTTCGGGCGTTCGACCATAAAATTGCTCAAAGGGCTTGAATTTTCCGCAGATTTGTTATACAATAATAATGTATGGCTCGGATATCTTTTTCCGCAGACATACCTGCCGCCGTGGGAGGGCGGCTGGGGCATCTTATGGAGGGAACTGAAATGAAAAAAATATTGAACGGGATCATCGCAGCTGTGGCGGCTGCGGTTGTTAGTGCGTCGCTCGCTGTCGGCGCATTCGCAGATTATATCTATGATTTAAGCGATTCGAGGATCGTAGACGAGATCAGGGCGGATTCCAAAGAGATAGACGGAACAGAGGCAAAGCTTACGATGGATCTTGGTCCGAGCGATTCCGAGGACGGAATTTCCATCAGATTTGCGCTGTTTAACGAATATCTCGATGCAGAGTACTGGAACGACCCGAACGTAACGGTGTCCGTTGATGTAAAGCTGGAAACGGAGGGCGCCGACGTTATCGGCTATATCCCCGCGTTCGACAATAAGTGGAACTGGATAAACCCCACGGATTTCACCACGCTGAGATATGGCGAATGGATAACGATAAGCGAAACGGGCGAGCATTTCTACGAGGGCTTTAAGGACAACGGCCCGAACAGATTCTGCTTTCAGGTAAGAACCAACTGGGGCGCTCCCACCGCAGGAGTGGTTACGGTTTCGATAAGGAATTTCACGATCTCGGACGGGACTTCCGAAACGGTGATTGAACCCGAAACGGGCGAAACAACGGCTTCCGACACATCCGAAACCACCGTCGAAGCGAACGACCCCGTTCAGAGCGACACGAACAGCTCCACTCCGAGCGAGTCCGTTTCTTCTCCCGCGTCGACGACCTCAATGGTTGTCGCAGACGCACCCGAGGATCAGATAACCTATGTCCCCGTTGAGCCGAATGCGGGAAAGCAGACGGCAATGGTCATAATTATCATTGTAATAATCGCAGTTGTGATAATTGCCGGCGCAGTTGTCGGATATATTATCTATAAGAAGAGAAAATATTATTAAAAATCACTGAAAGGGAACGCCTATGGATAAATTGGTCGCATTTTTTAAGAACGTTTGGTTCAGACGCGGCGTCGCCGTCGTGTGCTGGGCATATACCGGTCTGCTGTGCTATGTCGCATGGCTCTGTCTGGGATATTATTTCGAGTATGAGAATGCGACCGCGCTTTTCGTGCTTTACCTTTTCGTGAATATTGCAGCGCTCGGACTGCTTATTCTGACAAGAAAACAGGTCATTACAATGGTGAACTGCTTTGTGCTGCCGCCGGTGGTGTTCCTGATACTGCTGTTTGGGTTCGGGCATTGGTATATCGTGCTGCCGCCGCTCGTTGTGGTCATTGCGATGTTCTTTATCAATGCGTCGAACGAAACGCTTAAAACCATCGTCGGCACGCTTTACCTGCTTATGTATGTTATCGGTACCGCAGGATATATTGCGATAAGCCTTTTTATGAGCGATATCAAGTTCGCGGGAGTGGATATGACCCTGCGCGACCCCGATTATGAGGTAGTATCTTCCTCGGGAGATTACCGCGTTGTCCGCTATATCGACAAGCCCGGCGAGCGCCGCACGGCGACCTATTATGTCGAATACACGGGCGACGACGCGGAGCTTCCGTTCCTTCTCTGCAAGAAGGTCATCGGCAGTAAATATCTCCACACGGCAAGCTTTTCGAGCAAGGCGGACGACCCTATCAAGTGGGGCGTCGACCCGCTGACTAAGGAAGAAGTGCTTTATGTCGACGGAAGCCTTAGGGATAACCCCTATCTCATTAAGGAGATAGTTGAAACGGACGAGGTGTCCTCGGTTCCCGAAGAAACCGCGGAAACGGTATCCGCCGACGGCACAGCGCAGACAGAACAAACCGCCGAGAGCGCGGAAACGGCTGAGTAAAAAGGAGTGCTGGACATGGAAAGAACGCTGAAACTTGTCGGAAAAACTTCCAACGAGATCTTCATGCTGCGATATCCGCGCTCTGTTTTGAATTTCTGCGATTACGACCTCGCTTATTTTGCGGAAAACGCCGTTTCGGTGTGTAATCAGGCGCTTAAGGACGGCGAGTTTGATTTCGACCGCATAACCGACCTGCGCAATTCGCTCAAGGACGCTCATGTGTACATCGAGCACCATATCCGGACAACATACGAGAAGATCGTCACCGACTGCTGGATAGACTATGTGTGCCGCCGCGACAACATCGGCACGGGCGCGCTTTGGAACCGCTTTATCGGCTGCAACACCACGTTTGAAAAGAACGTTTTTCAGAGATTGTGCGATTATCGGTACAACAGAGCGATAAACGAATGGCTAAATTTGGTAAGGATACAAGACTATGCCAAGAGCAAGATAAACTTCATTTTTTCAAAAAGACTTTCGGGCGCGGAAGAGGCTGCTTCGAGGAGAAACTATTTCGACCTGATGTTCAGCGTGGCGGCTAAGGAAATGGGCTGCCGCCTTGAGGACCTCGGGGTGACTAAGGTTTTCTCGGTGGGAAGGCTGCCGTCTGCGCCTTTTCTGCTGCCCAATGTTTCAAAGGATATCGTGAAAAACCTGCTTGCCGATTTCGATTACGGCGAGGACTATTCCGACGTCGAGATAGACGACAAGCTCTCCGACCAGATAGCGATGGACGCGTTCTCTCATATCAAGGGCGGGCTTGCGCAGGAGTTCGACAGCTATAATATCACGCGACGCAGCATGGCAAACGTGTCGTCCGACGTGTATATGCCGTGCAGGTTCAGGGCGCCGATCGTCCTCGCGATATAGGCGCTTATCGAATGCGGCGGCGGGC
>CAMEPN010000024.1 GCA_945931735.1 uncultured Clostridia bacterium | reverse complement strand
AAACTGCTCACGAATATTCCGAGGAAAACGGCATGACCGCCGACGCGTCGGAGCCTGCACCCGCGGTCACCGAGGACGGGATATACACGACCCGCGACGACGTTGCGCTATATCTGCATCTGTACGGGCATCTCCCCGAGAATTTCATCACCAAAAAGCAGGCGCAGGAGCTTGGCTGGAACGGCGGCTCGCTTGAGCCCTACGCGCCCGGGAAATGCATCGGCGGGAGCCGCTTCGGGAATTACGAGGGACTGCTCCCCGAAAAGGAGGGCAGGAGCTACACCGAATGCGATATCGACACGCTCGGCGCGGACAGCCGCGGCGCAAAGCGCATAGTATTCTCGAACGACGGGCTTATCTACTACACCGACGACCATTATGAAAGCTTCACGCTGCTTTACGGAGAGGAATAACATGACAAAGCTTACTATAAACGCCGCAGAAATACACACCGCCGGTCAGCTCCACGAGCTGCTTTCCGAGGAACTGGGTTTCCCGCGATATTACGGAATGAACCTTGACGCGCTGTACGACTGCCTGACCGACGCCGAAGCGGAAATAACCGTGCTGAACTGCGGAGCGCTCGCGGAAAACCTCGGCGAGCGAAAAGCGGAATCATTTTTCCGCGTCCTCTCGGACAGCGCCGAAAGCAACCCTTGGCTGACCGTTATTTTTGAATGAGAAATGCTCCTCCGCGCCGGAGGAGCATTTTTTACATAATCTGCCCTTGCTTTTTAAGGAACACTTCGCGATTTTATATCGGAACAAAAACCCCCGGAAAATCGGGGGTTGAATGTGATAATGTCCGAGAGATTATCTCTTGGAGAACTGAGGAGCGCGGCGAGCAGCCTTTAAGCCATACTTCTTTCTTTCCTTCATTCTCGGGTCACGAGTGAGGAAGCCTGCCTTCTTGAGGACAGGGCGCAGTTCGTCGGAGTACTGGAGGAGCGCTCTGGAGAGACCGTGGCGGATAGCGCCTGCCTGACCTGTAACGCCGCCGCCCGCAACGGTGCAAACGATGTCGAACTTGTCAACAGTGTCGGTAAGTGTGAGGGGCTGACGAACGATGAGCTTGAGGGTGTCAAGACCGAAGTAGTCGTCGATGCCTCTGCCGTTGATGGTGATGGAACCGCTGCCGGGGTAAACTCTTACGCGGGCAACGGAGTGCTTTCTTCTGCCTGTTCCGTAGTAATAGGGTTTAGATTCGTACATTTTCAGCCCTCCTTAAAACTTGTACTCAACGGGCTTCTGAGCCGCGTTGTTGTGCTCCGCGCCTGCGTAGCAGCGCAGTCTTGTCAGAGCCTTTCTGCCGAGCGTGCTGTTGGGCAGCATACCGTTTACAGCGATTGTCATAGCCTTCTCGGGGTTCTCCTTCATCAGCTTGTCATAGCCGACTTCCTTGAGGTGGCCGATCCAGCCGGTGTGCCATCTGTAAACCTTCTTCTCAAGCTTCTTGCCTGTGAGGACTGCCTTAGCGCAGTTGATGATGATAACATGGTCGCCGCAGTCGCAGTGGGGAGCGAAGGTGGGCTTGTGCTTGCCTCTGAGCAGGTGAGCAGCCATAGCGGCAACGCGGCCGAGGGGCTTGCCTTCTGCGTCAAGAATATACCAGCTACGCTCAACTGTCTGAGCATTAGGCATATAAGTGGACATACTTTTTTCCTCCTTGTTCGGAATTTCCGATTAAATAAGCGCATTTCATACGAAATGCAATTCACAACATTGGTTATTATACACGATTTAAGAATGTTTGTCAAGGGTTTCTCAGTTCAAAATTCAAATATATCCCGATTTCTTTTGTTTTCTCTCGGTTTCTCTCTGTTTTTCTCCGTTTCTTGAAGTTCGTTTCATTTTTCGGGGTCATTTTCAAAACAAGAGAATATGCGAGAATAACAGAGAAAAAGCGAGCAACCCCGCAGGCAAAAAAATCACGCCCCTCGCACCGAAAGGCGTTATTTCTTTATAAACAAGGGGCAGTCCGTCCTGCCGAGAAGATAATCCAGCGAAACATCAAAATAATCCGCAATGGCGATAAGCGTCTTGTAGTCCGCCTCGCGCGCGCCGCTTTCGTAGCGGCTGACGGAGTTCTGATTGATATTCAGATCGATAGCAAGGCGCACCTGCGACAGCCCGCGTGCCTCGCGCAGCTCTTTTAGCCTGAACATACTCATCACCCCTTGAAATTATTATACCAAAGCGGTATAATATAAATATCCCGATTTGGTATATTTGATACCAACGGAGAAATATTTTTAAGTAAAGTTACAGAATGAAGATTTTCACAAAAATTGCAGCGGTCATTGCGATTAGCGCGGCTGCTTCGGCTGCAATTTCGGCAGATGGCGGACAGCATTTGTAGCACCGCAGCAGCAATATCAAGCGGTAAATCGGCATCAAATATTCTGCCCGGAAAATGCGACACCCTCTCCCTCGGCGCAGCCCTCTCGGGCGGCAGCGGCACGGTGACATGGAAAAGCTCCAAATCCTCCGTCGCGACGGTCAGCTCCAAAGGAAAAATAACCGCGAAAAAAGCAGGCTCCACGATAATCACCGCCAAATGCGGAACGTCCTACAAAAAGGTCAAGATCGTAGTATCGTAAATTATTTTTCCCAATAAAAAATACCGCAGGCAAACAACCTGCGGTATCGTTTTATACGTTATTGACCCCGATCAAACCGTCGCGCCCTTGTTTACAAAGATCGGATAATCAGCCGACCCGGTAATGGTGCGGTTCTTGGTTAGCGTAACGTCCTTATCGGTTATCGCGTCGATAAACGAAGCCTTCTCCTCGATAACGGTGTTCTGGAGCAGAATGCTGTTCTTTACGACAGCGCCCTTTCCTACCTTAACGCCGCGAAAAAGCACGCAGTTCTCGACAGTGCCCTCGATAATGCACCCGTCGGCAATGAGCGAGCCTTTGACAACACAGTCAATTCCGTATTTCGCGGGAGCAACGTCGCGTACCTTTGTGTAAATGGGCGTGTCGAGCGCGAATACCTCGCGGCGTATCTCGCGCTTCATCATGTCCATAGTAGCCTTGTAGTAGGTCTTGAGCGAATCGATTATCTCGAAATAGCCGTCGTACTTGTAGCCCATTATCTTGTATTCATGCAGCTTGTGCTGAAGAATATCGGTTTCAAAGCTGTACTGCGCGCGGCATTCGCTCTCGCGGATAATGTCCTCAAGGAAACGGCGGCGCATAACGTAAATGTTGAGCGCAACGTTCATCTCGCCGCTCATATCGGGGTGAGAAAGCACGTCGTAAACAACGTTGTCGTTATTCACGCAGAGCACCGTCTGATGCGTAGCGCGCTCGGCAGTGTAAACCACCTTTCCGTAAACGCAGGTGATATCCGCGCCGCTCTCCTCGTGGAAGTCGATAACGGGTCTGAGATCCATGTTCGCAACAAAGTTGCTGTCCGACATGATGACATATTCTGCGTTGCTCTCGCGGATAAATTCAGCCGCGCCCGACAGCGCCTCAAGCCTGCCGCGGTACATTCCCGTGCCCTCTCTGCCGTAGGGAGTGAGGATATGCAGACCGCCTGTCTTTCTCGCAAGATCCCATTCGCTGCCCATTCCGAGATGGTTCATCAGGGAGTAATAATTCTGCTTGGTTATAATGCCGACCTGAGTGATGCCCGAGTTCACCATGCTGGACAGCGGGAAATCGACCAGACGGTACTTGCTCCCGAACGGAACGCTCGCCATAGCTCTCGCCTTCGTCAGCTCGGGAAGGTTCTGTTCATGCATATTAGCAAAAATCAGTCCTAAAACGTTAGCCATACTTGCCATATCAAAAACATCCTTTCCTGTCTTATATATCTTTGGAGATCATAGCCTTGGGCGGAGCGACCGCCTTGTCGGATACGTTGACGTGGTGACCGATTACCGCAACGCCCCAGCTCGACTTGTCCTCGACAAGCTCGGGACGCTCGCCTATGTGCGCGCCCTCGCCGATAACGCAGTCCTCGCCGACGATAGCGTATTCAATCACCGCGCCCTTCTTGATAACGGTGTTCGGCATGATAATGCTGTCGCGCACTATCGCGCCCTCCTCTACGGTAACGCCCGCGAACAGAACGGAGAAGTCGATCATGCCGTTTATCTCGCAGCCCTCGGCTACCATTGAGTTTTCGATCTGGCTGTTCGGGCCTGCATAATGCGGCGGCATAACGGGGTTGCGGGAGTATATCTTCCAGCTGTCGTCAAGCAGATCGAGCGGTACGTTCGGGTCGAGAACGTCCATGTTCGCCTCCCACAGGGAGTCGATAGTCCCGACATCCTTCCAGTAGCCGTCGAAATGATAAGCCATCATCTTCTGCTTGTCTGCAAGCATTGCGGGAATGATGTTCTTGCCGAAGTCCTTTGTCGCCGTTTCGTCGTTCTCGTTGTCGATGAGATACTGGCGCAGCTTGCTCCATGTGAACACATAAATACCCATGGAAGCAAGGTTGCTCTTAGGCTCCTTGGGCTTCTCCGCAAATTCGTATATCTCGCCGTCCTCGTTCGCGCTCATTATGCCGAAGCGGGGAGCCTCTTCCCACGGAACTTCGAGCACCGCGATAGTCGCGTCGGCGTTGTTCTTCTTGTGGAAGTCTACCATCTTTGCGTAGTTCATCTTGTAAATATGGTCGCCGGAAAGAATAACTACATATTCGGGGTTATACCTGTCGACAAAGCCGATATTCTGATAGATAGCGTTCGCCGTGCCGGAATACCAGCTCTTTCCCGCTGCGGTTTCATACGGGGGCAGAACATGTACGCCGCCGTGCGCTCTGTCAAGTCCCCACGGCTGACCGTTGCCTATGTATTCGTTGAGCACCATCGGCTGATACTGAGTGAGTACGCCGACCGTGTCTATGCCGGAGTTTACGCAGTTAGAGAGCGGGAAATCAATGATCCTGTATTTTCCGCCGTAAGGAACGGCAGGCTTTGCCATGTCCTGTGTGAGCGCGTAAAGGCGGCTTCCCTGTCCGCCCGCAAGCAGCATGGCAACACATTCCTTTTTGATATGGTTCATATTTATCCTCCTGTTCGGTCGTTCAAATTTATTTCTCGGCTTGTGCCGTAATTTATCTGTGGCGCTTTTTGAATTTTCGGGAGCGTCCCCTGTTATTCGGAGCTGCCGCCTTAGCGGGCGCGTCTGCTTTTTCGGGAGCAGCTTCTTCCGTTTCGGGAGCATTTTCTGCCGCTTCGGGAGCAGCCTTTTCCGCTTCGGGAACAACAGCTTCCGCTTCTGCCGCGGTTATCTCCGTTTCGTCGGTATCCTCGGTTTCCGGCTCCTCAAGCTTCTTCACCTCGAAATAAAGGACGGACATCGGGGGCAGGTCAAGGGATATTCTGTATTCCTGACCGTGCATCGGGTCTTTCCTTGCGCGGAGCGTTCCGTTGGAAATGCCGCTGCCGCCGAACTTAACGTCGTCGGAGTTGAACACCTCGGTATAATCCCCGTAGAACGGCACGCCGATATCGTATACCTCGTGTCTTACAGGCTGGAAGTTGCAAACGATTATAAGCTCTTCCTTGCTGCGGGAAATTCTTCTGAACGCGATAACGCTGTTCGCGCTGTCGTCCGCGGATATCCAGCTGAAGCCCTCCCAGCTTGTGTCGCATTCCCACAGAGCGGGGGTGTCCTTGTAGAATTTGTTGAGCGCCTTAACGTACTCATGCAGCTTGTAGTGCGGCTCGAACTCCATTACCTCCCAGTCGAGCTGGGTCTGGAAGTTCCATTCCTTGTACTGCGCAAACTCCTGTCCCATGAACATGAGCTTCTTTCCGGGGTGCGCCGCCATGTACCCGAGGAATGTGCGCAGGCTGTTAAAGCGGTATTCGCGCGGCCCGCCCATCTTGTCGAGCATTGAGCACTTCCCGTATACGACCTCGTCGTGGCTTATCGGGAGTATGAAGTTTTCGGAGAACGCATAGTAGAACGAGAATGTAACAAGGTTATGGTTGTACGGTCTGCCGAGCGGGTCCATGCTCATGTACCTGAGCATATCGTTCATCCAGCCCATGTTCCATTTGAAGTTGAAGCCGAGTCCGCCTATGTCCGCGGGCTTTGTTACCAGCGGCCACGCCGTCGACTCCTCCGCTATCATCATGATATTCGGGTGGTCGCGGAAAAGCGCGGAATTGAGCTTCCGGAAGAACGCGATCGCCTCGAGGTTCTCGTGTCCGCCCTTGGAGTTCGGGCGCCATTCGCCGTCGCGCCTGTCATAGTCGAGGTACAGCATGGAAGCTACCGCGTCCACGCGCAGACCGTCGATATGGTATTTCTCTATCCAGTAATTCGCGTTTGAGATGAGGAAGGACTGCACCTCGGGCTTGCCCCAGTCGAAGATGTGCGTGCCCCAGCTCTTGTGCTCGCGCTTGAGCGGGTCCTCGTATTCGTAGCAGCTCTGTCCGTCGAACTCGTAAAGTCCCGCCGCGTCCTTCGGGAAGTGCGCGGGCACCCAGTCGAGAATGACCCCGATGCCCTCGCTGTGGCATTTGTCCACGAACGCCATGAAGTCGTGCGGCGTTCCGAAGCGGGAGGTCGGCGCGAAGTAGCCTATCTGCTGATACCCCCAAGACCCGTCGAACGGGAACTCGCCTATCGGCATAAGCTCGATATGGGTATATCCCATTTCCTTTACATACGGGATAAGCTCGTCGGCAAGGCGGCGGTAGTCTAAGTAATTCTCGCCGTCGCGCTTCCACGAGCCGGCGTTCACTTCATAAATATTCGCGGGGCTGTCGTAGATATTCTTCTCGGTGCGCTCGCGGAGATATTTTTCGTCGCTCCACGGGAAGCCCTCTATGTCGTAGAATTTTGTCGCGGTGTTCGGGCGCGTTTCCATGTGGAAGCCGTAGGGGTCCGCCTTCAGCTTGATAAGCCCGTCGGGGGCTTCGACGCTGTACTTATAGTTGTCGAACTGCTTTATCCCCTCGATGAAAGCCTCCCATATACCGCCGTCGCTTATTTTGTTCATATAGCAGCGGTTTCTGTCCCAGTGGTTAAAATCACCCACGACGCTGACGGATTTTGCGTGCGGTGCCCACACTCTGAAAACGACGCCGTTTTTCCCGCCGCGGTTTTCCTTATGGGAACCGAAGAACTCATAAGCGCGCGAATTTTCGCCCCGATGGAACAGGTATAGGGGAACGTTATATTTTTCGGGCACTGTTACTGACAAAATTATCCCTCCCTGTTAATTTTCAAAATATCAATGTGCACAAAATAACCAAAAACCCTGAGGCATTTCATTATTTCTTTATGTAATATAATAACACAGTTGCTTCGTTTTTTCAATAGTTTTGTTAATATTTCATGGTAATAGCTATTTTTTATTGTTCAGTTTTGTTGAATATGACAAATAATTTTCAACAACGAAATAGAATTTGACAAAAAAGTAACGGCAGCAACGTCGGGCGCAGGGGCGGAAGATCAGCCGATGCCCGACGGCACAGCCGTCAGATACGCCAAAATATTATCGGAGCAGAAAGCCCCATTTGTCCTGTCAAAGACTTCCCCAGTGGGCAAGGGTTATCGTTTCAAAGCCTTTCGGGGAGAGGATCGGCTTTGATATACGCGCCATAGTTTCCGGGCTTAGCCTGAGGTCCCGAGCAAACTCTGCGCCCGCTTTTGCGATATCCGAAAGATAGCCCTCGCGCTGGCGCTTAGCCTTTTCCGCGATGAAAAGCTCGCCCTCGGGGCAGAGTATCGCAGTGTAGTTTCCGTCGCCGCAGATAAGGTCGTATTCCTTTAGCAGCGCGGGGTACATCGGCTTCGCGTCGACATAGCCGCAGGTCGTTATGACGACGAGCCGCTTCTCGTGCATTGACTCGTCGCGCAGCTCGTGGAACGACGCGTTCTTGTCCTCGACAAGATTTCCCATGTACGGGAGCATGAACGGCAGGCAGCGGTCGGTCATCGCCTTAAGCTGCGACGGCATTCCGAAGAAATACAGCGGGAACGATTCGATGATTACGTCCGCCTCGCTTATCTTCCCGTAGAGCGCCTGCATATCGTCCTGAATAACGCAGTGTCCCTGCGTTTTGCTCCAGCAGGAAAAACAGCCGACGCACGGCTTGATGTTCATGCGGTAAATATTGACATACTCAACCTCGGCGTCGTCCGGGAAACCGCTCAGAAACGCCTTTGTGATGTTCAGCGTGTTGCTTCGGTCCGCTTTCGGACTTCCGTTAAAAACAAGAACCTTCATATATTCTCCTCGTCCGCGGCAGTAACCTCCGCCGCTGTGTCAATGCAGTAGTAATATTTCGCGCCGCAGCAGGAAATGACCCCGCCGCGGAACGCCGCGCCGAGCTGAACGCTGTCGCCGAGATGGTCGAAAATCCCGCCGCCGAGCCGTTTGGTATAAGCCTCGCGCCGCGTCCAAGCAGTGAAAAACTCCGCGCGCTTGTCCGCGGAACGTCTGAACGCGTCAAGCTCCTCCTCGCTCATGAAAGCCATAGCAAGCTCCGACATTTTCTCGTCGGAATATTCCCGCTCGCGCTGGATATCCGCGCCGATAACGCCCGCCTTCGCGTCCTTTCCGTATGCCATAGCGCAGAACGCGCAGCCGCCGCTGTGCGAAATGCTGAAATCCAGCCCGTAATACGCCGCGAACGGTCTGCCGCCCTCGGCGCGCTCCAGCCTTATCGAGCTGCGGTCGAGCCGCCGCGACTGGATCATGCTGTCAAGCAGGAGGAACCCGCACGCGCTCTCCTCGAACGCCGCGCCCTCCTTTTCAAACAGCCCGTCAAAATAACCGCTCTGCGGGGAGTAGCAGCCCGCTGCCTCTTCCGCGCGCACGCGAAGCCCTTCGCCGCCCGTGACGATGCAGGCGGAAAAATCTATACTGATATCACTCATAAACCGCGCTCTTATCTATCGCCGTGAAGAGCATACTGCCCTTCGCGCGCACCTTTCCGTCCACCGAAATGACCGCCGAAAACTCATACGCCGCCGCGCTCGCGAGGGTGCATTTTACCTCGATCTCCAGCCTGTCGCCCGGAATAACGGGCTTAAGGAATTTGAAGTCCTTTACCTTTAGCAGGACGTAAAGCTTGTCCGCGTCCGCCGCGGCGTTTTCCGCAGCAATTACAAGGCTGCAAAGCTGCGCCGCGCACTCTATCAGAAGCACGCCCGGCATTATCGGCGCGTCGGGGAAATGCCCCATGAAATAAGGCTCGTTTACCGAAACGCACTTTATCCCTTTCGCGGAAACATTGGGTTCCAGCTCTACCACGCGCTCTATCATCTGAAACGGCGGGCGCTGCTTTATCCGCGAGTTTATCTCCATAAGATCCATCATAAGCTAAGCCCCCCGTCAAGCACGATGACCTGCCCCGTCATGTACGCGAAAGCGTCCGAGCAGAGCTGCGCGACAACGTTCGCAACGTCCGCCGCCGTGCCGAATTTGTGCATGGGGACAGCCTTTAGGTACTCCTCCTTCTTGTCCTCGGGGATAGCGTCGATCATCTCCGTTTCGATGAACCCCGGAGCGACCGCGTTCACCGTTATCCCGCGCGGCGCAAGCTCCTTTGCGAGAGTAGCCGTCATGGAGTTCACCGCGCCCTTTGTCGCGGAATATACCCCCTGCCCCTCGACCGCAAGCACCGAGCTTACCGACGAGATGTTGATTATCTTGCCCTGCTTCCTGCTCATCATCTTTAGAGCCGCCTGCTGCGCGCAGTGGAAATAGCCCTTTATGTTGATGTCAAGGCTGCGCGAGAGCGAGTCCTCGTTTATCATAAGAAGATACGCGTCGTCCACAACGCCCGCGTTGTTCACCAGCACGTCCAGCCTGCCGAACGCCTTATGCACCTCGCGGAACATATTCTGAACCGCCTTTAAGTCAGCCGTGTCCGCCTTGACAGCTATCGCGCGCCTGCCTGTTGCCTCTATCGCGGAAACGACCTCCTGCGCCTTTGCTTCGTTGCTGTTGTAGTTCACCGCAACGTCGTACCCGCACTCCGCCAGCTTAAGCGCGCACGCCCTGCCTATTCCGCGCGACGCGCCGGTCACCAGCGCGACTTTTGTTTCATTTTCCAATTTATCCTCCTAATTTCGGGAAAAGGGCGGAGAAATCGCTCTCCCCGCCCGATATATCACACCTTTTTGAGAATTACCGCCGAATACGAGCCGCCCGCGCCGAATGCCGCCGCGAGAATATATTGATAGCCCGCCGCGTCCGCAGTTATCGCACAAACGCCGTCCGCAGTTATCCTGTAAGCGGGAAGAGAAGTCCCCGCCTCGCCCGAAAGAATCTCCGCCGCATACGCTGCCTGCATTGCGCTCGCCGCCGCGCGCGCTTCGCCCATGGTATCCTTTACGCAGAACACGGGGATCTCGCCGAATATCTCGCGGTAAACCGAAAGCTCGATAGCGTCGACCGCCTCGTGTCCGTCCGCAAAGCCGCATACCGCGTCAATGTCCGCGGGAGATATGCCCGCAGCCGCGCACGCGTCCAGCACCGCCTGCTTAAGCGCGCTGTCCGAGCCTGTCACCTTTCCGAAATCGACCGACTTGTGCGCCGACGCGCAGCCGACAAGCTCCGCGTACTTCTTCGCGCCGCGCTTTTCCGCGCTGTCCTCTGTTTCGATAACGAGGGAAACCGAGCCTTCGCCGAGCGTAAAGCCCTCTTTATCGAGGGAATACGGCTTGGAATTTCCAAGCAGACCGAGCTTTTCGTAGAGATACTCGATAGTGTCGGTGTTCTCGTCGGTGCCGCTCGCGACCATTATGCTCTCGTCGCCGTTGCGGAGAACGTCCGCCGCATAGCAAACGCTCTGAAGTCCCGCCTGATTGCCGTTTGCGTTGGTGACA
>CAMEPN010000023.1 GCA_945931735.1 uncultured Clostridia bacterium | reverse complement strand
AGCTCCGCCTGCTTCGCGTAGAGGTCGCCCCATTTCGCGAACGCCCTTTTTTCCGAGCCGGAGAGCTTTATCTTCTGAACGCCGCTGATGAGCGAGTAGCTAAGTCCCCCCGCCTTGCCCGAAAGCTCCATCTGCCGCAGGGTTATCTTCATCTGTACCGCCGCCGAGATCACCGACACCGCGACTGTGGCAAGAATGACAAGCAGCGCGGGCGCGGCAAGGCTCGGCGCATAAATGAATATCTGCGAAAAATATATGAGCGAGAACACCGAGGTAAGACCCGTCGACAGCACCGCCGACACAAGAAGCTCGCAAATGCGGCTTACATACTGCGATTTTTCGGCAAGCTCGCCCGCGCTGTATTTCTTGAAGAAATCGGTCGGGAGCGAAAGAATACGCATCATTGTCGCCGCCTCGACGGAAACGTTCATTTTCGTTTTTATCCGTGCAGTCAGCAGTCCCTGCACGGAGGTCATGATAAGCGTGCTGACCGTCGCGCAGACGAGGAACGCCGCTATCGCGTAAAAAAGCTGCATACTGCCCGAGCCGATTACCGTGCCGAAGATGATGTTGTTGAGCCGCGGTATGAACATTCCGAGCACCGACACCGATAATGCTGACAGCGCTAGGGTGATGTAGTCCGCGGGGCTGAGCGTCTGCATGATGTATTTCATCAGCGCGCCGATACCCACCTCTTTAAGCGGGAACGGCTTGTAGAACGCGATCGCGTCTTCGCTGAACAGCTTCTGATTTTTCCTCCCGACGCGCCTTTTCCTGCCCGCCTTGTAGTCGTACCAGCTGTACCCCGAAAGCCCCGACGGAATGAGCGCGACGATCCGCCCGTCCTCCTTCATCGTCCCGAGCATTGCCCCTACCGCGTCCTTGTACCACCCGTCGGACAGCTTAACGCTGCGCCGCATTATTCCGTACGGACGCATGAGGTATTCGAGCTGGTCGTTCATGTCGGTTATTTCGTCGGGGACATCGCGCGTCTTGACGTGGTAGTATTTCAGTATCTCGTCAATGGCGTCCTTGGTAACAATACGGTCGTCGTTCAGCGCGTCGGAAACGCGTCTGCCCATTATTGCCCCCGCCATATTGATAAACGAGTCGGCGAAAACATCGTTGTCGTTCTTCTTGCGCTGTCTGATCTGTTCGTCAAACCATCCCATGCTTCCGCCCCCTTATTGGTTCATGACAAGCTGAGTGTACAGCCCGCCCTTGGCGAACAGCTCGTCGTGCGTTCCGCGCTCGACTACCTTGCCGTAGTCCATGACGATTATCTCGTCGCAGTCGCGTATCGTGGAAAGGCGGTGCGCTATGACTATGCAGGTTATCCCTCTGTCCTTTATAGACTGAACGACCTCGCTTTCCGTCTTTGCGTCAAGCGCGCTGGTAGCCTCGTCGAGTATTATCATCGTCGGGTCCTGCGCAAGCACCCTCGCTATCTCCATGCGCTGGCGCTGACCGCCCGAGAAGTCCTTTCCGCCCTCGGTTATGCGGTACTGATAACCGCCGTCGCGCTGCATTATGTCCTGATGAATGTGCGCGTCGCGCGCCGCCATTATCATCTCAAAATCCTCAATGGTGTTGTCCCACATCTTGATGTTGTTCGCGATGGTGTCCTCAAAGAGGATTATATCCTGGTCAACGACCGCGAGAGAGCCTGTGAAAACGCTGCGGTCAATGCTGTCTATCGGCTTCCCGTCGAACAGTATCTCCCCGCTCCACGGCTTGTACAGTCCCGAAATAAGCTTCGCCAGCGTAGATTTGCCGCAGCCCGAGCCGCCGACGATCGCTACCCTGCTCCCCGTCTTGAGCAAAATGCTGAAATTCTGTATAAGCGGTTCCGCGAGCTTTGAATACCCGAACGTTACGTTCTTCATCTCGATACAGCCCGACAGCTTATCGTACTGAACATCGTCGGACACATCGTCCTCGCAGCTAACGTCGGTGGGATATTTCATGACGTCCTCGACGCGCTCCATTTCCGTTCGCATTTCCTGTAACGCCTGCCCCGAGGAGATAAGGCTCATCGCGGGGGAGGTGAACGCGGTCAGGAAGCCCTGAAACGCCATTATCATGCCGACGGAGAACTCCCCGTTCATCGTCAGAAGCACGCCGAGCATAAGTATAACGGTGCTTGTGAGCGAGTTCACGAGCGTGGGTATCATGCCGAGCAGGTTGTCGAGCTTTGCGAAACGAACCTGCTGGGTGTTTACGCTCGCCTGATAGCCCGACCATTTCTCAAAGAAGCCGTTCTCCGCGCCGCTCGCCTTTATCGTTTCGATCATCTCGATGCCCGCGACGGTCGTCCCCGCAAGCTTTCCCGCGTCGCGCATCTGCACGCGGGTAATGTTGACGCGCTTTCGGGATATGAGGGTTGACACAAGCAGATTAATAATTATCGAGGAAACGCCGATAAGCGTAAGCATAAGGCTGTATCGCAGCATTACGACAAGATAGAACAGCATCATCAGCGTGTTCAGCGCAAGCGGCGCGAAAATGTTGACAAGGTTCTTCGCTATTTCTGCGTTAGAGCTTTGTCGCTGCTGAATATCTCCCGCCATGCGCTGTGAGAAGAACTCCATCGGCATACGCAGCACCTGCCACATGAACGAGGACGTTCCGACAATGTCCAGCTTGCCGTTTATCCTGAGCGAATACACCGCCTGTATCCAAGCGGCGGCGAGCTGTATCACCGCCAGCCCCGAAAGCATGATAATGAACGGCGCGAACCACTCGGGGTTCTCCCCCGTGAGCAGCCTGTCGAGGAACACCCGCGAAAACGCAGGGTTGATAAGCCCGATAAGCGAGGTTATAAGCGTTGTCACGACGAAAAACACTACCGCAGTACCTGTTCCCTTAAGCCTGCTTTCCGCAAAGGCGAGCATTGATTTCGGCTTACCGCTCGGCTCGAAGCCCTCGTTCGGCTCGAACATAAGGCAGATACCCGTGAACGCCTCGTCGAAGTCCTTCATGGGGACGCTCAGCGTGCCGCGCGCGGGGTCGTTGATGTCCGCCTTTCCTCCTCTGAACCCGTTGAGTACGACAAAGTGATTGAACTCCCAGTGGATAATGCAGGGGAACTTCCCGCGCTTTTTAAGGTCCTCCGGCTCGAAGCGGAAGCCCTTTGCGGTCAGACCGTAGCTTCTCGCGGCGCGTAGGATATTCTTTGCGTTGGAGCCGTCGCGTGACACGCCGCAGTCGGCGCGCACCTGCTCGAGCGGTATCCATTTTTCATAATAGGCGAGTATCATCGTAAGGCAGGCGGCGCCGCATTCCAACGCTTCCATCTGCATCACAACGGGAACCTTGCATACTCCCTTTGTAACCGGCTTTTTTACTGCCGCCTGTTTATCTTTCATCGCCATGACCTCAATTCATTACAAAGGATATCGGGGAAACGCTCTCGGTGATCATCGCCGCGCTGTATGTCCCGTCCGCAAGCCCCGTCCGCGCGGTGACCTCGCAGACCCACTGCCCCTGCTCAAGCCCGCCGATGTACATTGCATACGGGTCAAAGTCTGCGCCGACGGCAGTCGGAGTGTCGGAAACGGAGGTTATCTCATACTCCGCGCCGTCAACGGAAAGCTTCATCCCGACAGAAACCGAGCCTATTTTCTCGTCGCTGACATAGCAGGTGAGCGTGCCGTTTTTGCACACGCCGACGGTGTTTATTTTGGTGTCCAGCCGCCCGAAAATGCCCCAGACGCACACTCCGGCGAGGATAATGACTATCGCGGCAAGCACCATCCACACGCCCGGGTTGGACACGCGGACATAGTCGTTTAGCTGTTCGGGCGAGGAAATGCGCTCAATGCTCTTTTTTCTGAAAATGCTGTTGTTCATGCTGATCTCCTTTGCCCTTTACGTCAGTCCGCTCAATCTGTTCCCTTGTATTTAAGGTATACCATGGTTATGTCGTCAAACTGCGGCGCGTCGCCCACAAATGCGTCTACGTCCGCCTTTACGCTCGTGCAGACCTCCTCGGCGGTCAGCCCCTGCACCATGTTAAGGAAGCCGCGCAGGCGATCCTCGCCGTAAAGGCGGTCGTTCGCGTCGGTCGCCTCGGTCACGCCGTCGGTGTAGAGGAGTATCTCGTCCCCCGCGGAGAGCTGAAGCTCGTTTTTGCGGTAGCATATTCCCTCCATGCCCGCCAGCACGAAGCCCGCGCGGGACTTGAGGTATTCAAAGCTGCCGTCCTTGTGCCGCACAAGCGGAGGATTATGCCCCGCGTTGACAAACTCGACCTTTCCCGTTTTGAGTTCAAGCACGCCCATCCACGCCGTGACGAACATACCCGCGTCGTTGCTTTCGCAGAGCTTGTCGTTGGTTCGGGTGAAAACCTCGCTGACCTCGCAGCCCGATTCCGCAAAGCTTTTCAGCAGCGTTTTAGATGTCATCATAAACATAGCGGCGGGAATGCCCTTTCCGGAAACGTCGGCAATAAGGAATGCAAGGCGGTCGTCCCCGACGAAATAGAAGTCGTAGAAATCGCCGCCGACCTCCTTTGCGGTGTCCATCAGCGCGTAGATGTCGAACTCCGTCCTGTTCGGAAACGGCGGGAACACGCTCGGCAGCGCCGAATGCTGTATCGCCTTGGCGAACTCAAGCTCCTTGTCTATCCTTGCGGCTGCCTCCGCGATATAGCGCTTTAGCGTTACGACGGTGGAATTTATGTCGTCCGAGAGCGAGGCGAACTCGCTGTTTGTCCTTACGTCCACCACAACGCTCAGATCGCCGTTGGTTATCCTCGAGAGCGAGTCGTTGACCCGCCCGATATTGTCCACGACAAGCTTTTTTATAAGTAAATAAACCAGCACGAACACTATGCCGAAAATGATAAATTCCATGAACACGGTGACATACACCGAAACGTCGCGCGAGAACACCGCCTCGTCCATCGGCATGACCGCGATTATGTAATAGCCCTCCGAAGCGACGTACATACAGTAGGACATGACCCCGTATACAACAGCATTGAATTTCTCCCCCGCGGCGATTTTTTCGGTGTCAAGGTTGATACCCGTAGAAATCAGATCAAGACCCTCGTCGTCATTGCGGTTGCTGACTATTTTGTGGTTCTCGTCGGCGATTATGATGCAGCCGTCTTCGCCGACATGGCGGTTTCGGGTCACGCCGACGACCTGCTCGTCGATATCCTTCTGGAACGCCTCCGCGTCGTATGCGACCTGAACAAAGCCGCCCTGCTCCAACGAAACGCCCGCATATTTGCGCCATATCTCGGAATTGGACGCGGTGGGCTGATAGCTCTGGACATACTCGGTTGTTCGCCCGTCAAGCAGCACGAGGAACTCCGCCGACTGCTCGCCGCCGTTCATGTTGAAGTTCAGGAAGTCGTCAAAGGTGGAGGCGCAGATGACCCCGCGGCGGTCGATTATGTTAATCTCGGCGACACCGCGCTTTTCGCCAAGCTCCTTGAGCTGCTCCGAATCCATTCCGCCCGCGGCGTTTATTTCCTCCGCAATGCTGTGCGTAATGGACAGCAGGTTCTTGTCCGAGGCGTCGAGGATATCCTGATTTACGTCCGCGATATTCAGCCGAATGAGGTTTTCCGCGTCGCTTTCGGACAGCTCCGTCTGAAGCCCCCATGAAAACACGGTGGTGAGCAGGAAGCCCGTTACAACGCAGACGAGCAGCCACCGCTGAAAGGTCTGCGAGATGTTTTTAAGCTCGTGGCGGTCATGCTTGCTCGTGTTTCCGATCAGGGACACAAGCAGCACGGACAGCATGACCGATACGCTGTTGAGCGCGATCATAGGCAGCGAGCAGAGCTTCACGAAATTGAACGCCACATGAACGTCGGACATATTCGTAAGGAAGATCATCAGCATATGGACGACCTCGGTTATCAGACCTATCGCCAGCCCGTAGTACCACGCGGGCTTTTTGTCGTCGAACATATACTTGCGGCAGGCGGCGGCGAGAAGTCCCGCGAGGACGGTTGCGACCGAGCAGGCAAGGCGGGTGTACTCCCCTCCGCCCCAGAGCGTCGAGAACCAGCGCTCAACGCCGCCGATAACGCCCGCGATAATTCCCGCAGGACCGCCGAAGATAAGCCCCGCGCAGATAGGGGCGCTGTCGCGGACGTTGATTATCGCGCCGCCGATGTCAACGCCGAATTCCGTCGCACAGACGGCAAGAAGCCCGAAAACAAGCCCGAAAACCGCCTGCTTCGGCAGATATTTCATTCTGCCTAAGGCGGTTTTTCTATCCAGTATGTAAAGAACAACGGACACCGCCACGGGCAGCGCGCCGATGGCGACCAATTGCAGAAAAACTGTCATCTTTATATTCTCCGTTCAGCCCGGGGACAGCGGCTCTCCGTTTCCCCGCGCGGCACACGCCCACAGTCTGAAGAGTATACCATATATAATATTCAAAATCATTATATCACGCGGTGGATATTCTTGTCAAGCGAAAAGGCAGAAAAAGGGGAAGATATGCTAGGAGAAATTACCCCCGCCGTTTCTTTCCTTTAAACAAACCCGCGCCGCCATTTATCCAATGGCGGCGCAAAATATATCACAATCCGAAGCTGACCGACAGCGCATTGTTGACCTGCGACATCGCGTCGCTGTCCAGCTCTCCCATGCGCTCTTTCAGACGTCTTTTATCCAATGTACGAACCTGCTCCAGCAGCACTACCGAGTCCTTTGCCAAACCGCAGGAGGAAGCGTTGAGCGAGATATGTGTCGGAAGCTTTGATTTTTCTTTCTGGCTCGTTATCGCGGCGGCGATCACGGTGGGGCTGTGCTTGTTTCCGACGTCATTCTGAACGATGAGCACCGGGCGCATGCCGCCCTGCTCCGAGCCGACCACGGGACTGAGATCCGCATAATATATTTCTCCGCGCTTTACCAACATTTTAGATCATTCCTTTCAAAATATCCTTTCTTCCGCGCCTTTCGGCATTTCCCTGTCGGAAATATTATTGTCTTTACGGAATGGTTTATTCAGAAATATTGGGAGCTAACTTTTTGTTTTTCGTCAGCACGCACCGCGACGAAAACTCATCGGCGCTCCGATGCTTCGGTGCGGCACTGACGCCGCGCAGTTTTTGCCGCAGCGCCCCGCATTGGCGGAACGACACTTCCGCGCCCGAATATGCGGCGCTGCTGTATTTTATTCGCTTTCGGAGAATTATGTGAAAATCCCGCGGGGAACGCTTCCCTGCGGGATATCGTTATAAAACAAAAACCCGCCCGACCCTTTCGGATCAAGCGGGATCTTGGCGGAAAGAAAGGGATTCGAACCCTTGAACGGGTATTAGCCGTTACACGATTTCCAATCGTGCGCCTTAGACCAGCTCAGCCATCTTTCCACACATATTATGACAGATTAGGAGATTTTCTTTCCGTTTCCGTCGACTGTATTATTATATCACAATGATTTTGTTTTGTCAATACCCTTTTTAAATTTTTTTAATAAATTTGACGCTACCGTACAGGGCAAAAAACCGTCCGACAGAGCGGACGGTTTTCAAATCTATCAATCATCGTCGTGCGAATGTTTCTTACTGTATTCGCGGCGCATTGTGCGCACCTTTTCGCGTATCCTCACCTTGCCGACAGGCTTAGCCTCCGAAACGGGCGTGCTCGTGCTTTCCTGATCCTCATACTTGTAATCCGGGGTGATGTAGTCGACATTGCCGACGTAGCTGTTGGTGTGCGGAGAGAGCGAGCGCTTTTTCAGCCGCCCCTCGACGTAATCCTTGACCAGCATATAAATTACCGCGCAGACCGGCACTCCGAGGAACATTCCGAGTATACCGAAAAGCCCGCCGCCGATAAGGATCGCAATGAGTATCCATACTGCGGGAAGCCCCGTCGAATCGCCGAGGATAAGCGGCGCGATAATGTTTCCGTCGATGTTCTGGAGAATGATGATGAAAATAACGAACCACAGCGCCATTATCGGGCTGTCCGACAGCAGCAGCAGAATAACGCAGGGAATGCAGCCGATGATCGGTCCGACGAACGGGATAAGGTTGAACACGAACATGATAGCGGCAATGAGCAGCGAATAGGGCATACCCATGATGGTGCAGCCGATGAACACGATCACCGCCACGATGAGCGCCTCGATTATTTTACCGATGATAGAGCCGAGGAACTTCTTGCTCGCCTCTCTGCAAACGCCGAGGAAGCGCTGAGCGCGCTCGGGCTTAACAAAAGCAAAGAGCAGCTTCTTCGATTGACCGACGAACATCTCCTTTTTCGCCAGCAGGTATATCGAAATTATAAGTCCCATGATGACGTTTTTCAATGTGTCAAGCACTGCCCAAACGCCCGACGCGAGGTTTCCCGCAAAGCCGAGCAGCTCGCCCGAGTATTTTTTCCAGATATCGCTGATGAACTTGCTGAAATCGTCCAGCGGGTTCCCGAGGAACGCCGCAAGGTCGGGGTGGTCGGCAGAGATTTTGTCAAGAAATTCGCGTACGGTGCTTATATAGGAGTCCATGTTGTTGAAGATGGACACAATGTTCGTGATCAGCTGGGGAATAACCATCAGCACCATCAGCGTCAGCGCGATCACTACCGTCAGCATTGTGCAGGTCACAGAGAGGGCGCGGGCGGTGCCTTTTTTCTTCGGGACGCCCGAGTAGTAGAGCTTTCCAAACAAGCCGCGCTCGAATTTCACCATAAGGGGGTTGAGCAGGTAGGCGCAGAATATACCTATAATAATAGGGTTCGCAACTGTGCCTATGACGGAGAGTTTTTCCGCCACCGTGTCGAAATTGAAAATTACCATAATGGCGAGGGCGCTAACGATAACGGTAAGCGTCGCATACGCCGCTATGGTCAAATATTTCTGGTTCCAGTTTATTTTCATAATTAACTCCCCCGAAATTTCTTTGTTTATATTTTAGCACTTTATTTGGCAAAAATCAAGTATTAGCTCGATTTATCTGTGGCATAATTCACAGTTTTATAAGGGCTAAACCGATAATAAAACAAGATTATTTGTGTAAAACAACGAATAATCCAAAAAAATGATGAAAAAAATTAATTCCCTTGACTTTTTCAACAAAAAGGCTTATAATATTAAAAGATAAATTAGCAAATATTGCTGTCCCGCGGCAAAAGGAGAATACCCATGTTAAAATCATTAAAAGCCAGAATGCTGGTGCGTTATATATCGGTAATAATGGTCGCTATTATCCCGATAGGCCTGCTCGGCGCTTATTTCAGCTTCATGAGCTCCGAAAAGACCCTTGAGCAGACTCTGTCAGAAACGGCGCGTATTGCCGCAGGGCAGGTCGAAAGCAGCCTTAACGAGTCGCTGGCGGTCATCAAGGAAATAGGAATGAACCCGCTGCTTTCGTCTGCCGACGCAGATTCAAGGCAGAAGCTCATCATGCTTAAAAACCGCGCAGACAGGTTTGGCTTTGTCGAATACGGCTACACCACTACCTCGGGCATAACCCCGAGGGGAACGAGCTATTCCGCGCTCGAGTGGTTCCAGCGCTCGATAGAGGGCGAGGTCGTTCTCTGCGCGCCGCAGAATCGCGCCGACGGAAGCTATGTAATGTACATATCCGCGCCGATAATACGTTTTGACGAGGACTACAACGAGGAGATCGCGGGCGTAGTTTATGCGGCGGTCGACGCGTCATATCTTTCCAATATTTCGGGTAACATCAGGGTCGGCGACGGCGGAAGCGCGTACATCATCGACCACGAGGGTACAGTTATCGCCCACGACGACTATACAAAGGTAACCTCCGAGCTTAACCTTATTGAAGCGCTCGAGGCGACCGAAGAGGCTCGCCCGCTCACCTCGACAGAGGAAGCGGAAGCTCTCACCGAAGAGGAAAAGGCGGCGTATGCGGGTCTGGAAGCGCTTGAAAAGCAGGCTCTTTCCCTTACGGACGGAGAGACCCTTTTCGGCACCTGCGAGTTAGACGGCACGACAAAGTGCGTTGCCATGTCGAAGATAGGCGGAACCGAGGGCTGGGTTATCGTGATACAAGCCGAGCAGGACGAGTTCATGGGACAGTCGCGTATGTGCCTTATAATAACCGCCGTTGTTGCGGCGGCAGTTATTCTGCTCGCGGCGCTTGTCATCATCAAGCAGACCGGCACCATCGTCAAGCCCATTAAGGAGATCGGCAGCGAGATGTCCAGAGTTGCCGACGGCGATCTTTCCGTTACAGTGGCAAAGCGTACTAACGACGAGGTCGGCGACCTTGCAGAAAAAATAACGCAGACCGTTACCTCGCTGAAAACCTACGTTACGGAGATATCACGCATTACGCGCGAGATATCCAACGGCAACTTCAATTTCAGCTCGGACGTAGAGTTCAAGGGAGATTTCGTTGAGCTGATAACCTCGCTGCGGCTGCTTGCTGCGTCGCTCAGCCAGACTATGGAGAACATCAACACCGCGGCGGAGCAGGTAAACACCGGCGCAACGCAGATATCCGACGGCGCGCAGAGCCTTGCACAGGGAACGACGCGTCAGGCGGCGTCTATCGACGCGCTGTCCTCCGCAGTGTCCGAGCTTGACTCCCACGTAAAAACCAACGCCGCCCACGCCGAGGACGCGAGCGCAAAGGCTGTCCAAGCGGGCGAACGCATCACTGCGAGCAACGAGCGCATGAAGGACATGATAAAGGCGATGGAGAACATCTCGGCGAAGTCCTCCGAGATAAACAACATCATTTCCACGATAGAGGGCATTGCGTTCCAGACGAATATACTTGCGCTCAACGCAGCTATCGAGGCGGCGCGCGCGGGAACTGCGGGCAAGGGCTTCGCGGTAGTCGCGGACGAGGTTCGCAACCTTGCGGCGAAGAGCGCGAAGGCGGCGCAGAGCACGACGGAGCTTATCAAGCAGTCGCTGAGTGCGGTGGACGAAGGCTCGGCTATCGCGGACGAAACTGCGGAGTCGCTGCGCAGCTCGGTGGCGATAACCACGGAAGCCGTAGCGCTTATCAACGAGATATCGGGCGCGTCGCGCAAACAGGCAGAAATGATAAACAACGTAAACGAGAGCATCGAGCAGATAACAGCGGTAGTTCAGACGAACGCAGCGGCTGCGGAGGAAAGCGCCGCGTCAGGCGAGGAACTGAACAGCCAAGCGGCGGAGCTTCAGAACCTCACGGGAAGATTTGCGCTTATGGAAAACAGCGCGGAGTTCCTCGCGGAATACGAAGCAGAAAGGGCGCGCGCCGAAGCGGAGCGTGCCGCCGAGGAAGCGGATATCCCCGATGTACCCGAAGAGCGCGGGAAGCTCGTGATCGACCTTGACGGCGACGAGAATGCGGAGCCTGACGCTGAAGCGGCAGAAGAAACCGTTGAAACGTCGGAGGAGGCTTCTGAAGCGGTCGAGGAAACTGTTGAAGCTTCTGAAGCGGTCGAAGCAGTTGAATATACTGCTGTTGAGGAAGCTCCCGCCGAGGAGCAGGCGCCCGTTGACACCGCGCCGATACAGGAGCAGACTTCGGAAGACGATAAGTATTGATATTATACAATATTAAAGGGAGCGCATAATCCGCTCCCTTTTTTGTATCATTTTCGCGTTCAAAAGCCTGCGTTTGAATAAGCGCTTCAAACAGACCGAAACCGGCAGCCCAAACTGACTGCCGGTAAAAATTATGCACTACTTCTTCTTTCTTATGTAAACGAACAGCGCCCACT
>CAMEPN010000022.1 GCA_945931735.1 uncultured Clostridia bacterium | reverse complement strand
GGATAAGGAATACCGCAGCGTATGCAAAAAGGAATGCAATGATAATATGCGCCGCGCCATTCGATTTATTCTCGGCCGAAATATCGTCTGCGGGAATGCCCTGACCCTGATGTGCGTTGACGAAAACGCACAGGACACAAGCGAGCCTATTGTGTTTTCGGAATGGGCTTTCGTTATGGGCGGACAGATACAGCGAAAGGACTATTATTTTTCGGAGTTGCTTAATTCACCCACTGAAAATGACCAGATTTCACTGGACTCGCCATCAGAAGAAGGCGTGTTCCTGCAACAGTATATCTGCGATTATAGGAGGTTGGGAGAATGAGCGAAGGATTATTCGAGAATGTATATAACCCCGATGTGCTTTCCTGCTTGGCAAATCTGTCGAGCGATGAGGTTTTCACGCCTCCGTCGATTGCAAACGCTATGCTGGATATGCTGCCGCAGGAATTATTCAGCAACCCCGATACCAAGATACTTGACCCTGCGTGCAAATCGGGCGTATTTTTGCGAGAGGCAGCAAAGCGCTTGGACAAGGGGCTTGAAAGCCAGATACCCGACAGAGAGCAGCGCATGGACCATATCTTCAAAAAGCAGCTCTTTGGCATAGCAATTACCGAACTTACTTCGCTTATTTCAAGAAGAAGCGTTTATTGCAGCGCATACCCCAACAGCAAGTATTCCGTTGCGAGGTTTGACGACGAACACGCCGACGGAAACATCAGATTCAAGCGTATAGACCACCTCTGGAAAGATGGAAAATGTTCATGGTGCGGTGCTGCACAAACGCAGTACGACCGAAGCGCGGACAACGAAACCCACGCATACGAATTTATCCATTGTAATCCGGAGGAACTATACGGCATGAAATTTGATGTTATTATAAGTAATCCTCCCTACCAATTGTCTGATGGCTCTGGAGGTCAAGGATCAAGTGCTACACCAATTTACCAAAAATTTGTTTTACAAGCGAAAAAGCTTAATCCTCGTTTTCTATCAATGATTATTCCGTCACGCTGGTTCGTTGGTGGAAAAGGATTGGATGAATTTCGGGATGTTATGCTTAACGATAAACATATTACACATTTAGTAGATTTCCAAAATTCATCTGATTGTTTTTCTGGAGTTTCCATCAAAGGCGGTGTTTGCTATTTTCTGCGCGAGCGCGATAAAGAGCAAAAATGTCATATAGTTTCTATTAGAGCCAATCAATCAGAAGAGTCAGATCGATATCTTTTAGAAGATAATTGCGATGTTTTCATCCGATGGGAGAAAGCAGTTGATATTTTTAGAAAGGTAAGCGCATGTAAAGAGAAAACATTTGATAGTATTGTTAGCACTAGAAAACCATTTGGTTTATCCTCAACTTTTTCTAAGTTTTCAAAAAGTGAATTTGATGGGTCAATTAAGATATATGCGAATAAATCAATTGGTTATGTTGATTCAAAAGAAATAACTCAAAACATTTCTGCAATTAGTAAATACAAAGTATATATATCTTTTGCATATGGTGCTGGAGAGGATTTTCCTCATCAAATTGTTAATAAGCCATTCTTCGGTGATAGGAATACCTGCTGCACAGAAACGTACCTTGTTATAGGTCCATTTGATTCTTCCAATGCAACAAATAATGTATTATCTTACATAAAAACTAAATTCTTTAGATTTATGGTTTTATTACGCAAGAGTACACAAAATGCAACGGCAAAAGTATATGCATCAGTCCCCATGCAAGACTTCTCCAAACCTTGGACAGACGAAGAACTCTCCGCAAAATACAATCTGACGCAAGAAGAAATCGACTTTATCGAAAGCATGATAAAGCCGATGGAGTTAGGCGGTGACGACAATGGCTGATAACGAATTCTTCCCGCAGCGACCCTCGGTTACCCCCACAATATACGCGTATTCCCTTGACGGGGTTGACTCTCACAGAGGCTACATAAAAGTCGGCTATACCGAGCGTGACGCCACTACCCGTATAAAAGAGCAGCTCCACACAAGCGGCATGAAATACACCATTCTGCTAAATGAGTCCGCAATGTGTCCCGACGGCTCCTGCTTTACCGACCACGATGTTCACGCTATTCTTCGCCGAAACGGTTTCCGTCAGCTTAACGCGGGCAGCGACCGAAACGAGTGGTTCAGCTGTTCTGCAAGCGATGTCAGAGCCGCTATCCGTGAGCTGAAAACAGGTGAGATATCAAATCCAATGCGCACAAACAGCTTCGGAATGCGCCCCGAGCAATATCACGCAGTAGAGCGAACCATAGAGTATTTCAAGAGCGCAAAGGCAGACGAGCCCGACCGTTCTCCTAAATTCCTTTGGAACGCAAAAATGCGCTTCGGAAAGACCTTCGCCGCGTATCAGCTGTGTAAGAAGATGGGTTTCAAGCGTATTCTTGTGCTGACATTCAAGCCTGCTGTTGAAAGTGCGTGGCACGAGGATTTGCAGACCCATGTTGACTTTGACGGCTGGCAGTTTATTTCAAATAAGGACGCTCACAACAACAAAATCGACATTGATCGCGCGTACAGAAACGCCGACAAGTCAAAGCCTATTGTTGTTTTCGGTTCGTTTCAGGATTTGCTTGGCACAAACGAAAACGGCGGTATAAAGGCAAAGAACGAGTTTATCCATACGGACAACTGGGATATCGTAATCTTTGACGAGTACCATTTTGGCGCATGGCGCGAGAACGCGAGAAAGCTGTTCGACAATCCCGATGAAGAATCCGAGGCGGATTTCGATGTCGAGAAATATCAGCTTGAGGAAGCGGGAAATGCCTGCAACGAAACATTCCTGCCTATTACGACAGGGTACTATCTCTATCTTTCGGGAACGCCGTTCCGCGCAATAAACAGCGGAGAGTTCATCGAGGAACAGATATTCAACTGGACATATTCCGATGAACAGCGCGCCAAAGCGGAGTGGAAAGGCTCGGGGAATCCGTATCTTGCACTGCCGAGAATGGTTCTCATGACCTACAAGATACCCGAGGAAATTCGGCGTATAGCTATGCAGGGAGAGTTCAACGAGTTTGACCTCAATGTATTCTTCTCCGCAAAGGGCAAGGGCGAGGATGCACGATTTGTATATGAAAACGAGGTTCAGAAGTGGCTTGACCTTATTCGCGGAGCACACCTGCCGTCGGCGGTGGATGACCTCAAACTCGGACAGGACAAGCGTCCGCCTATGCCATTCTCCGATACCCGCCTGCTGAATGTTCTGTCGCATACGCTGTGGTTTTTGCCCAATGTTGCGAGTTGTTTTGCGATGTACAATCTGTTGCAGCAAAAGCAGAACACATTCTATCACGACTATACGATAAATGTCTGCGCGGGAACAAAAGCAGGGATCGGTCTTGACGCAGTGAAGCCTGTCGTGAACTCTATGGGTGACCCGCTCAAAACCAAGACGATAACGCTGTCCTGCGGCAAACTGACGACAGGCGTTACCGTAAAGCCGTGGACGGGTATTTTCATGCTGCGCAACCTGAAAAGCCCGGAAACTTATTTTCAGTCTGCATTCCGTGTGCAGTCGCCGTGGGTAGTTAAGAACGAAAACGGCGAGGACGAGATAATGAAGCGGGAGTGCTATGTTTTCGACTTTGCGCTTGACCGCGCACTCCGTCAGGTTTCCGACTACTCCTGCCGCCTGAACATAGACGAGAGCGACCCCGAAAAGAAGGTTGCCGATTTCATAAGCTTCCTGCCCGTGCTTGCGTATGACGGTTCCGCAATGAAAGCGATAAATGCGCAGGATGTTCTGGATATCGCTATGGCGGGAACATCGGCAACATTGCTTGCCCGCCGCTGGGAGTCAGCGCTGCTTGTAAATGTGGACAACGATACACTTGCAAGACTTATGGCAGATGAGCGCGCGTTAAAAGCGCTGATGAGCATAGAGGGCTTCCGCAACCTGAACAAGGATATTGAAACCATAATCAACAAGTCCGAGGCGGTAAAGAAAGCAAAGAAAGAAGGCGAAGATAAGCTCACGCCAAAGCAGAAAAAAGAGCTTACGGACGCCGAAAAAGAGAGCAAGTCCCTGCGTAAACAGATTCAGGAGAAGCTTATCAAATTTGCCACCCGTGTACCGATATTCATGTATCTTACCGACGAGCGGGAGCGCAGCCTTCGTGATGTTATCACCGAGATTTCTCCCGGTCTTTTCAAGAAAGTAACTAACCTTGATGTAAAGGATTTTGAGCTGCTCTGTACAATGGGTCTGTTCAACTCCAACCTTATGAATCAGGCAATATTCCAATTCAAGCGCTATGAGGACGCAAGCCTGACATACACAGGAATAGACCGTCATGACGAAGATGAAGTCGGCGGCTGGGATGTTTCGATTCGCAAGGAGGAATTTGACCGCCTATTCTACAATCAGCAGAATTCCATGACGGGAGCGGCTGCAGGTGCTGTTCCGCCTGAGCCTTCAAAGCCTGACCCTACGCCGAAGTCTGTTGAAAAAGTTCCTGTTGCTGTTGGCGCAAAACCTGCGCTTGTCACGGAGCAGTACGGCTACTCAAAGCCCGAGCCGCCAAAGCAAGTTCAGCCTGCAAAACCTGCTCCCGAAGCAGTTGAAATCGACCTGTCTGGAGTTGCTGTCGGCAGCATAGTCAAGCACAAAATGTTCGGCAGTGGAAAAGTCACAAAACTGGACAGTAAATATATCCGTGTGGAATTCGACAAGGGAGAGAAGATTTTCCTTTTCCCGGATTGCTTTAAGAATGGTTTTTTATCAAAATAACATAATGCCTCGCCGTTGTGATATCACAATGACGAGGCATTTCATATTGCGATTAAGTTAATTGATGATTAGTGAATTTAAAGCAAGAAAAAATTCCCACCCGCTAACCAGCAGGTGGGAAACCCGTTTTCCGGGCTGTTGTGGTGGAGCCGAGGGGAATTGAACCCCTGTCCGAAAACCCGTCCTCACAATTTTCTCCGAGTGCAGTTTATCTTTTAAGATTCCCTTGCGCCGACGCCGACAAACAGGCTTCAGCGTTTGGTAGCCTTTAATGCATCAGAAACTATAAGGCTATTTGTAACTGACGTTCACCGCTAGTCGACGCCGTTACCCCGCCCGCGGTACTGCGAGGAACGACGGCAGCGCGCTTAGGCAGCTGCTAAAACGAGATCTTCGTCTGCGTTTAAATTTAAGTTTGCGACGATTAAAGTGATTTCGCCCTCACTACTCGCTTATCGTGCCTCAGAATCCCCGTCGAAGCCTTTACGGCCCCATGAAATATCCGCAGCAGGTCGCTGCCGGGATATATCGGCGATTTGAACCGATACCTTATTATATTATATCACTTTTTTCGATTTTGTCAAGCGCTTTGGAAAATTTTTCTTGCAAAAAATGCCGAACCCCGCCTTTTATGGCGGGGTCAAGCTATAACATGACAGAAAACAAATTATTTCTGAAGATTGTCGAGAATAACAGCGACCGCTTCCTTTACGATCTCGGGGGAGCAGGCAAGGTTCAGCCTAATGTGCGTGTCGTTGTTTTCGTCGGGGTAGAACCACTCCCCATAGTCGACCGCCAGCCTGCATTTTTCCTGAACAAATTCATGCAGTTTTTCGTGCGGTACATATGCGCCTATATCTATCCAACAGAGATATGTCCCCTCAAGTTCCGTTACGGTTATTTCGGGTGCATTCTCCTCAAAAGCTTTTACAATATATTCATAGTTCGCGCGGATGTTTTTAAGCACCGAGTTCAGCCACGGCTCGCCGTAGGTCAGCGCAGCTTCGGACATGACATAGCCGAATTTGTTGCCCTTGTAGACGCAGTTTTTCTTGGTGAAATCGTCAAATTTCCCGCGCAGCTCGTCATCGGGAATTATCGCGAATGAATTTTGGCAGGACGCAAGGTTGAATGTCTTGCTCGCGGACATCAGCGTGATGAGTCGGGGATAGTCGGTGACTGTCGCAGTGGGGTGATGAGTCCTGCTTCCCGTTACGATATCGTGGTGTATCTCGTCGCTTACAACAAGCACGTTGTATCTGCGGCATATCTCAATAAGCCGCGACAGCTCCTCGGTCGTCCATACTCTGCTTGAGGGATTGTGCGGCGAGCAGAGGAAGAACATCTTAACGTCGTTGTCCCTTACCTTTTTTTCAAAATCGTCAAAATCTATCGAGTATACTCCGTTGTTGCATATCAACTCGCTGCAGATAAGCTTCCTGCCGTTATTTCTGACAGAGTTTATGAAAGGGAAGTAGGACGGGGTCAGAATTATGCAGCTTTCTTCCGGCTGTGTGTAAATGTTCACACACCAGAATAGGCCCGCGACTATGCCGGGCATAAAGCGGATATGCTCTTTTTTCGGGGTGAACCCGTGCCGCCTTGTTTCCCAGTCGATAAAGCTTTTGTAATAGGAATCGGGTACCTCGCAGTAGCCGAAAACGCCGTGGTCGGCAAGCTTATGCACTGCTTCTCTAACTGCTTTGGGAACACGGATATCCATGTCCGCGACCCACATCGGCAGCAGACCGTCCTCGCCAAATTCCGCTTTCAGACCGTCCCATTTCATGCAGTTGGTGCCAAGACGTTCTCTGTCCGCAAATTCAAGTTCTTCAAACTCCATTGTGATTACCTCTTAAAATGTATTTCCCGTTCCCTTTATTTATCAGAATAGCTTGTTGTATGCTTCAAGCACTTTATAAAATGTTCGTATCTCGTCCATCGACACGCTCTGCATGAGCGCCTCGAGCGTTTCCGCCTCGTCTTTCGCGTCGTATTGTATATGCGCGCGGCACAGCTCGTAGCCTTTCGGGGTGATGGTCATAACGCTTATCTTGCCGTTGTCGCGGTGCTTTGTCCTTACCAGCATTCCGCGCTTTTCCAGCTTGGTAATTATCTGCGAAACAGCCGCCTTTGTTCTTTTTGTCTGTGCGGCGAGCGCGGTCACGGTTATGTCGGGAGCGTCGTAAATTGCGGCGAGCGTGTGCATTTCGACCATGTTTATCATCTCGCCCGTTCCGTAATCCTTTGGCTTCGAGGCATATCCGTCCATCAGATCGAGAAAGGTATAGAGTATCTTCGCCTTTTCGCTCCATTCGCGCTTTTCTTCTTCCGTAGGTATCTGCGGCATGGTCTGTCATCCTTTCTTTGTTTATGAATGAAGTACAGGGTGTATAACTGCATTTTCCGAATTGCTGATATAAGCATAGTTTAGATACTGAACATAGTATAACACAACCTTTTGCAAAATGCAAGAGGTTTTTAAAACTTTTTATTATTGGCTTTATAATGCC
Source organism: uncultured Clostridia bacterium (assembly GCA_945931735.1). Classification (GTDB taxonomy): domain Bacteria; phylum Bacillota; class Clostridia; order Oscillospirales; family Ruminococcaceae; genus CAG-115. Next base: position 4,716 of record CAMEPN010000022.1, on the reverse strand, counting down.
AAATATATGGCGGATATATAGACATTTATATGCCATGTGCAATTTCACTATAATCGTTGTTGAAAAAATGGGTTAGGTGCTTAACAATTTGTGCAAAACGGCGAAAATGCAGGATTTAAGAATTTTTATTGCAAAAATCGGTTGACATTGTGCCCGAAAAGGAATATAATCAACTCAAAGCAAAGGGGCTTTAGGAGGCGATGACCGAGGTTATCGCATGGGTGTCCTTTTGCTTTTTTTGTTGCGGGCATTATTCAGAAAAAATTTTCTAAAAGCCCTTGACAAATTCTCGGATAGTGGTATAATAAAAAAACATATTATGCACATCAAATTAGTATGTATTATTCCTGAAAAGGAAAGGAAGGAAAACCAAAATGAAACTTCGTCTTGCTGTTGATACGGGCGGAACCTTTACAGATATCGTTCTTATGGACGAGGAAACGGGCACCGTCTGGACGGACAAGGTGCCGTCCACACCGGATAATCCCGCCAGAGCCTGCGTCACAGGCACACGCAGGATACTCGAGAAAGCGGGAGCTTCGCCCGAGGAGCTGACGCTTTATCTTCACGGAACGACAGTTGCAACGAACGCTCTGCTTGAATACAAAGGCTCGCCTACCGCGCTTATCACCACAAAGGGATTTTCGGATATACCCGATATCGCGCGACAGACCAGGCCCAAGCTGTATGATTTCCGAGCGAGAAAGCCTAAGCCCCTTATCGACAGGGATATGCGGTACGAGCTGGACGAGCGCGTGCTGTACGACGGGAGCGTTCTTAAAACCCCCGATATGGCGGATATCGATAAGATCGTTCTTGATATAAAGAAAAGGGGAATTGAATCCGTGGCGGTCTGCCTGCTGCATTCCTACGCGAACCCCGTGAACGAAAACCTTATCGAGGACGCATTCAAGCGGCTTTATCCCGAGTGTTTCGTTACATACTCCGCGAAGGTCCTTCCCGAATACAGAGAATACGAAAGAATGAGCACCGTAAGCGTGAACGCATATGTAATGCCGAACGTCGGCAGATACGTCGTAAAGCTTCAGGACGCGCTGAAAGATTCGGGCGTAAATTCCGAGCTTTATGTAATGCAGTCTAAGGACGTTCTGGACATCGACTATCTTAAGGAGCATTCCATACGCTCGGAATACGCCATGTGCAACCTGATAGGGCAGGCGAAAAAGCTCAACGCCGAGAATGTTCAGCTCAATATTATTCTGGGGCTGTGCGTCGGGCACGACACGCTGTTCATAAAATATTCCGACGCGCCCGTTACATATCTTGCGGTCAAGGACCGCTGCACGGGACACAACCCGCTTTCTCCGATATATCAGCATAATAATCTGTTCGAGCGTATACATCATATGGATGTTAAATTTGACGACGAACTTTAATGGGTAGGTAATTTATATGAGCGAACAACAGGAGCAGCATACAAGGAATACTGCGGAATTTTTGGTGGAATGCCTTGAGGCGGAGGGCGTCGAGTATATTTTCGGAATACCCGGCGAGGAAAATATCGCTATCATGGAGGCGATACGCCGGTCAAAGATAAAATTCGTGCTTACAAGGCATGAGCAGGGCGCCGCGTTTATGGCGGACGTTTACGGGCGGCTCACCGGCAAGGCGGGCGTGTGCCTGTCTACGCTCGGCCCGGGCGCGACTAACCTCGTGACAGGCGTTGCGGACGCGCACAGCGACGGCGCGCCGCTTGTTGCGATAACAGGGCAGGTAAGCACGGACAGAATGCACATCACGTCGCATCAGTACCTTGACCTTACGAAAATGTTCGAGCCGATAACCAAGCGCAGCAAGCAGATAATGCGCGCCGATTCGGTAAGCGAGATAGTCCGCATCGCGTTCAAATACGCCGAGAGCGAGAAGCCCGGCGCGTCGCATATCGACATCCCCGCGGACGTGGCGGAATTTCCCGTCCCCGACGGAATGCGCCCGCTGATAAAGCAGACGGTCAGAAAGGAGATATCCGACCTGTCCTATGTCGAAAAGGCGGCTGCGGAGATATTCAAGGCAAAGCGCCCCGTTATCCTGACAGGAAGCTCGGCGGTAAGGAACAAGTGCGCGCGTGCGCTGACGGAATTTTCGGAGAAGCTGAGGATACCGGTCGTCAGCACAATGATGGCAAAGGGGCTTGTTCCCGCGGACAGCGAATATTACGTCGGTACGGTCGGTATACCCTATCTCGATTATGAAAACATCGTGCTTGACGACGCCGACCTCATTATCGCGGTAGGCTATGACATCGTTGAATACGCCCCGAATAAATGGAACCACGGACACCATAAAATTGTTCACATCGACACCCGCGCGGCTCATGTAAACAAGCTTTATCAGCCCGAGGTCGAGGTCGTCGGCGACATATCCCAATCGCTCGACCTTATCGCAAACAGGACGGGCGCAAAGGATATCCCCGAATTTGCTCTTTCGGTAAGAGAAAGAATATGCGGCGAGCATGACGCGGAGTGTGCCGACCGTTCTTTCCCGCCGAAACCCGCGCGTATAATCGGCGCGGTCAGAAACGCGCTCGGAAAGGACGATATCGTTATAAGCGACGTCGGCGCGCACAAAATGTGGATGGCGAGAATGTACGACTGCTACTGCCCGAACACCTGCATTATAAGCAACGGCTTCGCTTCTATGGGCATTTCGCTGCCCGGGGCGATCGCCGCGAAGCTTGTCAACCCCGAAAAGAGGGTCATTGCGGTGTGCGGCGACGGCGGATTCATGATGAACAATCAAGAGCTTGAAACCGCGGTAAGACTCGGCGTTCCGATAGTAATTCGCATCTTCAACGACAGCCATTACGGGCTGATAAAGTGGAAGCAGGAGGATAAATACGGAACGTCCTGCTACGTTGATTTCGGCAATCCCGATTTCCTCAAAATGGCTGAGAGCTTCGGCGCAAAGGGCATCCGTGTTTCGGAGGAGGTTACTGTCGAGAAGGCGCTTGATTATGCTTTCGCGCAGGACGTGCCCTGCATAATCGACTGCCCCGTGGATTATTCGGTGAACACCGAGCTGTCGGCGGCGCTTAAGAAAATGTACAGCGAATACCGCAGCGGCTCTCTTAAAAAGGAGAAATGACATGAAGCTTTTTCGGGTAGTCCCCGAGATACTCCGCTTTGAGAAATTCCGCGATTTTGCGGAGGATTTTTCCCTCGGCGCGGAGGACCTCGTTATTACGAACAAATATATTTTCGAGCCTGTGATAAGCGCCTGCGGGACAGGCTGCCAAACGATATTCCAAGAGGAATACGGCAGCGGCGAGCCGTCCGACGTTATGATAAACGGAATGCTGCGAGAGCTTTCGGGCAGGAGTTTCCGCCGTATCGTTGCGGTCGGAGGCGGCACGGTGATCGACATCGCGAAGGTCATCGCTGCGGCGAACGGCGCGGAAGATGTAAACGAGCTGTTCGAGCGCCCCGAAAGTCTGCTGCGCACGGCGGAGCTTTTCATCGTTCCGACGACCTGCGGGACAGGCTCCGAGGTGACGAATATCTCCATTGTGAACCGCACAGCGCTCGGCACCAAGCAGGGGCTTGTGAGCGAGGAGATGTACGCTTCGCACGCGGTGATTATCCCCGAATTTATCCATACGCTCCCGTACAATGCGTTCGCGGCAAGCCCCGTCGACGCGCTTATCCACGCGGTCGAGAGCTATCTCAGCCCGCTCGCGACGGGGTACACCGAGATGTTCTCCGAAAAGGCGGTGTCGCTTATTCTCCGCGGGTATAAAAAGATCGCGGGGGACAGGAGCAGTATCGCCGAATACGCAGGAGATCTCCTTACGGCTTCAAATTACGCGGGGATAGCGTTCGGGAATGCGGGCTGCGGCACCGTCCATGCGATGAGCTATGCGTTCGGCGGGAAATATCACGTTGCGCACGGCGAGTCGAATTATCAGTTTTTCATTCCCGTTCTCGACTTTTACAGGAAAAAGGCTCCCGACGGGAAGATAAAGCGGCTTGAGGAGCTTTTGCGCGGCGAGCTTGGCGGCGACGGGATAAGGTCGCTCGAAGCGCTGCTCGGGCGCATTATTGAGCGCAAACCGATGAGCGCATACGGAGCGGTCGAGGCGGATATTTCCGAATTTGCCGAAAGCACCGTTAAAAATCAGCAGCGGCTGCTCGGCAGGAGCTGCGTTCCGATAAGCGTCGGGGACATTCGCGATATATACGCCGAATGCCTGTAAACAGCGGTATTCAAGGACAACGGCGCCCGAGGAGATAACACCGATGAAATATACCCAAAACAATTAACACAATATCGGCTGACGATACGGGGAGAGCGCGCAGCGACACCGCCGAAGGAGAGATAACTCTCAGGAAAAAGGACTCGTATCCGACGAAACTCCGGAAAGCAACGGCGCACCGACGAGGGACAATCTTTCGGGTAACAATACAGAGGCACAGAGCGGCAGAAAGCGGCTTTGCGCCTTTTTTTGTCGGCAGAAAAAAGGAAAAAACCATGATCGACGAAATTCTTAAAATGATCGCGGAATACGACCCCGAGGTCGGCGAGGCAATGCAGGAGGAGCCGGCGCGGCAGCGCGGGAATATCAATGCGCTTATCAGCGCAGACCTTGCGATAAGGGGAATGGTGGTTCCGATACCGCCCGATCAGGTTTTGGAGGCAATGTACAAAACGGGGAAGCTGCTTCCCGAGGCGCTTCGCGAAACGGCGCAGGGCGGTATC
>CAMEPN010000021.1 GCA_945931735.1 uncultured Clostridia bacterium | reverse complement strand
CAGAGTATGCTTCCCGGGAATAATGGACCGCGGCGGCGCAGAGCAGAAGATTCGCAAGTATCTTGTTGACAATAACTTTATCGACTGCATTATTCAGCTGCCGAGCAACCTGTTCTTCGGCACTTCAATAGCCACCTGCATTATGGTGATGAAGAAGAACAAGCCGGACAACAAGGTGCTTTTCATTGACGCGACAAATGAATGCATAAAGGTAACGAATAACAACAAGCTCACGCCGGAAAACATCGACAGGATAGTGAACACCTTTTCGGCGCGCGAGGAAACAGCGCATTTCAGCCGCCTTGCGACCTATGACGAGGTATCGGGCAATGATTACAACCTTTCGGTTTCGACCTATGTCGAGCAGGAAGATACAAGGGAAAAAGTCGATATTGTCAAGCTGAATGCGGAAATTGCGGAGATAGTCGCCCGTGAAGATGTTCTGCGCAGGGAAATTGACAAGATAATTGCTGAGATTGAGGGATGATAAGTGTTAATATGGCTTCGTTATGGAGCGAGGAAACAGAACAAATCGTAAAAGGGATTAAAGAAGCAACGAATAATATTGTTTCATATTATAACGCTCCGAAAACATCAAAAAGTATGCTTTCGGAACTTATAACAGATATCAATTTGATTTGTGATTTCTGGACAGGCAGCACATATGTAGGAACGCCTAAAGTCGATGTAATAAAGCATGCATTCCAGTCTTTTTTTGAAGAACTTATGCGGCTGCTCTTGGCTATGAAAGATAGCAAAAAGACATATGAAGCAAGAATTGCCAATGCAATGCTTTTCAAAGGAACTGTTTATCGGTACTTAGGAAATGCTTATCCGTCAAATAAAACAGTTGACCCAATATTTGATAATGTTTATGTATCGTGGAGCAAATGTTCTGGAAACAGCTATATTTTAAGCAAACTCTATGGACCGGTTACTTTCTTGTCTTGTGAGATTTCAGAGCCTTTCTATGGCATAGATTTAGCGGCTATTGGTATTTCAAGGGGAACCGAAGAAGAAGTTGTGTTCCCTACAATTGCCGAATGTGTAAGGGAAATCAAATATATTAGAGTGAAAGATGAGGACGATGAGAATGACTAAACTTGAAAAGCTGATTGAGGAGCTTTGCCCTAATGGGGTGGAGTATGTAAAACTATCTGATGTTGCAGATGTTGAACGCGGAAAGAGAGTTGTCAAAGAACAGCTTTCAAAAGAACAAGGTTACCCCGTTTTTCAAAACAGTTTAACATCAATGGGATTTCACATAGAAAGTAACTATCCTGCTGGTACAGCATTTGTCATTGGAGCAGGCGCAGCCGGAGAGATTGGATATAGTTCGGTTGATTTTTGGGCAGCAGATGATTGTTTTCCTATTGTATGCTCTGAAAGATTGCTAAATAGATACATTTATCATGTAATTTTGTGGAAGAAACCCCTTTTGGTTTCCAAAGTTAGAAAAGCAAGCATTCCAAGATTGTCAAGAACAGTTATTGAAGATTTGCTTATCCCCCTCCCCCCTCTCCCCATACAGGAAGAAATCATCCGCATACTTGACAACTTCACAAAGCTGACAGCGGAGCTGGAGGCGGAGCTGGAGGCGCGGAAGAAACAGTATGAATTTTACCGCGATAGTTTGCTAAAGTTTGACATCGGGGGGGGGGTCAAGTGACTGTATTTGGAAACCGTTGCATGAAATATCCGAAATCAGCACAGGCTCTCATAATACTAATGAAGAACTTGAAGAAGGCGATTACCCATTCTTTGTACGTTCACAAGAGGTAAGAAGATTAAACTCTTTTGATTATGATGAAACCGCAATAATAACATCAGGAGACGGCGTAGGAGTAGGAAAAATCTTTCATTATGTGGAGGGAAAATATGCTCTTCATCAAAGAGCATACAGAATACATACAACATCTCTTGATATATCTCCAAAATTCTTTTTCTACTATATGAAAACAACATTCTTAAGCTATATTGAGAAAACTGCGTTCAATTCTTCAGTAACATCTATAAGAAGACCTATGTTGAATAATTATCCTGTACCAATTCCCACACTCCCCGAACAAGAACGCATAGTATCAATCCTCGACCGTTTCGACAAGCTCTGCAACGACATAACAGAGGGCTTGCCCGCAGAGATAGAAGCACGCAGAAAGCAGTATGAATATTACCGTGATAAGCTGCTGACATTTACACCCATATCAAGATAAGGAGAAACGCCATGTCTTACTTCAACATAGTCGCCCAGACGGAAGAAAACACCGTTGTCACCGAATACAAGCCCGAAGCAAGGCGCTCCGAAAGCTATCAGTCCGAAGCTGAGCTTGAAAAGGAATTTATCCGTATGCTCACCGAGCAGGGCTACGAATATCTCCCTGTTCATAAGGAACAAGACCTTGTGGACAATCTGCGCTGCAAGATGGAAGAACTGAACGATATCACCTTTTCCGACGGTGAATGGAAGCAGTTCTTTAACAGCGCCATTGCCAACCCCAACGAGCATATCGTAGAAAAGACGCGCAAGATTCAGGAAGACTATGTTCAGGTACTACGCCGCGATGACGGTTCTTCAAAGAACATCATGCTCATAGATAAGAAGAATATCCACAACAACCGTTTGCAGGTCATAAATCAATACACCGTAGGCAAGGACGACGGCGCAAAGTATGACAACCGCTATGATGTCACAGTACTTGTGAACGGTTTGCCGCTGGTACATATTGAGCTTAAAAGGCGCGGCGTGGCTATCCGCGAAGCGTTCAACCAGATAGACCGCTATCAGCGCGACAGCTTCTGGGCGGGCTGCGGATTGTATGAGTATGTGCAGGTATTCGTCATCAGCAACGGCACGAATACGAAATACTACTCTAACAGCACAAGGTTCAACGTTATCAAGGACACAAATTCCGCTAAATCCAAGAAAGAAAAGACCAGCAACAGCTTTGAGTTCACTTCTTTCTGGGCTGATTCAAAAAACAAGGTCATTCCCGATCTTGTTGACTTTACCAGAACATTTTTCGCAAAGCACACGCTGCTTAATATCCTGACAAAGTATTGTATCTTCACCTCGGAGAATATGCTGATGGTAATGCGCCCGTATCAGATTACCGCAGCAGAGCGCATAATTAACCGCATTGAAATTGCGAACAACTACAAGAAACAAGGCACTATCGCCTCCGGCGGGTATATATGGCACACAACGGGTTCGGGCAAGACGCTGACTTCGTTCAAGGCGGCTCGGCTGGCGTCTAATTTACCATTTATCGACAAGGTGCTTTTCGTGGTGGACAGAAAAGACCTTGATTATCAGACTATGAAGGAGTACGACCGCTTTGAGAAAGGTGCGGCAAACTCCAACAGTTCCACCGCCGTGCTTAAAAAGCAGCTTGAGGACCCCAATGCCCGCATTATCATCACCACCATTCAGAAGCTCTCGACTTTTATAAAGAAATTCAAGGAGCATGATGTATATCAGAAGCAGGTGGTTATTATCTTCGACGAGTGCCACAGAAGCCAGTTCGGAGATATGCACACGGCGATAATAAAGCACTTCAAGAAGTACTACCTTTTCGGGTTTACAGGTACGCCTATTTTTGCGATAAACTCCGGTGCTGTAAAGAACCCGCAGCTGTTCACTACGGCGCAGACCTTCGGGGATCAGCTGCATACATACACCATCGTTGACGCTATAAACGACAAGAATGTTCTCCCTTTCCGAGTGGACTATATTAAGACTATGGACACCGACGCGGATATTGACGATGAACAGGTGTGGGACATTGACCGCAAAGCCGCTCTAAAAGCGCCTGAAAGGATATCGCTCGTCACCGGGTATATACTCGACCACTTTGATCAAAAGACATACCGCGGCGATAAGTCGTATGTGTTCAACCAGCTCACCAATATCAGCGAGGTGGCTTCCGCAGCGCATGGAAAGGTTGAGGAAATAAAGCAAAAACAGCGTATCAGCGGTTTTAACTCTATCTTTGCTGTATCCTCGGTGGAAATGGCAAAGCTGTATTACCACGAGTTTCACAAGCAGATGAAAGCAGACCCGTCAAAGAAACTGCGTGTCGCCGTGATTTACAGCTATGGCGCAAATGAAGCGGAGGCAGACGGTATTCTTGACGAGGAAAATCCCGAGGACACTTCTGCGCTCGACCAAAGCTCAAGGGATTTCCTTGAAGAAGCCATTAAAGACTACAACGCTATGTTCCACACATTCTACGACACATCAAGCGAAAAATTCCAGAACTACTACAAGGATGTTTCTTTGCGAATGAAGAACAAGGAGCTTGACCTGCTTATTGTGGTGAATATGTTCCTTACAGGCTTTGATGCAACTACGCTGAACACGCTCTGGGTGGACAAGAACCTCAAAATGCACGGTCTGATTCAGGCGTTCAGCCGCACAAACCGAATTCTGAACAGCATAAAGACTTTCGGCAACATAGTTTGTTTCAGAAATCTTGCCAAGCGGGTTGACGCGGCTTTATCGGTTTTCGGCGACAAGGATTCCGGCGGTATCGTAATTCTTAAAAAGTACCGGGACTATTATAACGGATACATTTCCGTTGAGGGCAAGAAGATGCCGGGTTATGTGGAGATGATAGGCGACCTGACAGATAAATATCCTCTTTCAGAGCCGATGACCGAGAGCGAAGACAAGCAGAAGGAGTTTATTTCGCTGTTCGGCGCGGTACTCAGAATGAGAAATCTGCTTTCCTCATTCGATGAGTTTGAGGGGAACGAGATACTTACCGAGCGCGATTTTCAGGATTATCTCGGCAGGTATCAGGACCTTCGTGATGAATGGAAAGAAAAAGCAAAACGCGGCGCAAGCAAGGACATCATTGATGATATTGTCTTTGAGATAGAGCTTATCAAGCAGATAGAAGTCAACATTGACTATATTCTTATGCTTGTGGCAAAGTACCACGATACTCACGGTGCTGACAAGGAACTTCTTCTCACCATCAGAAAGGCGGTTGACGCAAGCCCTGAACTGCGCAGCAAGAAGCAGCTTATTGAGAGCTTTATTGCCGGGATAAACGATGTTGATGATGTAATGAACGAGTGGCACACATTCGTTTCAGAGCAGCGCGAGAATGACCTTAATGCCATCATCGCCGAGGAGAAACTAAAACCCGAAGAAACCCGCAAATATATTGAACACGCTTTTCGTGACGGAGAAATTAAAACCTCCGGCACTGATATTGAAAAAATTATGCCTCCCACAAGCCGATTTGGCGGAGGCGGACGTGCCGAAAAGAAGCAGGGTGTTATCGACAAGCTAAAAGGTTTCTTTGAAAAGTACTTCGGGCTTGGCGGGTACCAGGCTTGACAATACCTATCGGCTCATCTAATATGAAAGGAATACCAAATGGCAGATAATACAGAAAAAACAGTATGGGGTATACATGGGCAGGACGACCATCTGTTCCTAAAGCAAAGCAAAATCGCATTGGGCTGGCATGAATTCGGAGATCTTAGCAAAGTCAAAGCTACCCGTGAAGCTTTTAAGGACAAGTATATTAAAAGCTATCCTCACGCTAAAAAAGGGGCAATAGCAACAAGCTCCGGTATGCTGTACAGATTTATCCATGAAGTAAAAATCGGAGATTACATCGTTTTCCCATCCAAGAGTGACCGAATGATAAATATAGGTGTTGTTGAGGGTGAATACACTTATGTACAGGAAGCCGGCGAGTATGTTCAGCAAAGAACTGTCAAGTGGCTGAAACATCTGCCGAGAACAGCGTTTTCTCAGGGCGCTTTGTATGAGATCGGTTCAGCGATGTCGCTGTTTGCTGTAAAGAATTACGTTGGTGAGTATTTAGCTGCGCTCGACAAAAACTTTAAGGCAGATATTGTTGATACGGATTCTGACGAAAGCGTTGCTGCAACTTATAATGACATAGTTGAATTCACACGCGACTTTATTCTGAAAGAACTCAGCAAAAACCTTAAAGGCTACGACCTTGAGGAATTTGTTGCAGACCTGCTTAATGCAATGGGATACAGAACAACCATTTCACCGCACGGCGGCGACAGCGGTATTGATATAACAGCATATAAAGATGAGCTTCCTCCGCGTATTCTTGTTCAGGTTAAGAGCCAGGACAGTGACATCAAGGAAACACTCATTCAGTCACTGAAAGGCGCAATGCGAGAGGGTGATTACGGGCTGTTCGTAACTCTTTCGAACTACACGAAAAATGCAATGAAATATCTTGAAAACACGCCAATAATCCGTGGTATAAACGGCACGGAGCTTGTTGACCTTATTCTGAAATACTATGACCGGCTTAGTGAGAAGTACAAAAAGATGATACCTCTCAAGATGGTATATATTCCGGTATCAAAAGATGAGGAGCGATGAGTAGATAAAGGTGTTATGCCATTAACCGGTACCTACTGACGAGTATCTTTCCTTTTTCCACAAAACGGTGGTTAACCGAACATAGATTCCCGAACGGGTTTCCGAACGAAAATACCCCCGAAATCAAGCTGCACAAGACCAGTAAAAACGGACATAGAAAAAAGCGCCCTCCTATGGTATAATAGAAACCATAGGAGGGATTTCTATGCCAAGGAAATACAGACACATCAAAGAATACGAAAAAGAGATACTGGAACTAAAGAATCAAGGACTGACGCACCGACAGATCGGTGAACGGCTTGGATTCAGTAAAGAGCAAATTAAAGGATATCTTAAAAGGCATAATAAAAGCACGCAAAAGCAGAATGCATCAACTTTGCCAGCCTCTGTACAGAGGCTGGGCAAAACAGCGCAACTAGAATATGAAATCGCACGCAAGGATTGTCGCATAAAACAGCTTGAAATGGAGAATGAATTGCTGCGGGATTTTCTCTTGCTTACAGAAAGGAAGTGAAAACAAGTGTAAAATATCGGGTAATATATCGTCACCGGAACAGTTATACCATATGTGAAATGTGCAGATTTTTCGGTGTTTCACGAAGCGGATATTACGGATTTGTTTCAAGAATGGACAAGCCGGAAAAGGATTTACCGCTTGCAGAAAAGATAAAGGAATGTCAGAATAAATGCGGAAAGACTTATGGATACCGCAGAGTTCAGATGTGGCTTTCCAGAAATGGTATTCATCACAATCCTAAAACTGTTCTGCGTGTTATGCAAAAATACAATCTACTCTCGGTTGTCAGAAGAAAGAAATACCGCTATTACAGCACTATATGTCACAGATATGAAAATCTGCTGAACAGAGATTTTCATGCTGACAGACCCAATCAGAAATGGGTTACGGATATTACATACATTCATACCAAGCAGGGCGTCCTTTATCTTTCAATCATCAGAGATCTGTTTGATAACAGCATTGTTGCACACAAGACCGCAACTTCACAAGATGTTAATTTGGTTCTGAATACGATTAAAGCTGCCAAGAAAAAGGAGAAGGTCACCGCAGGGCTGCAACTCCACAGTGACCAAGGTATTCAATACACTTCTCATTCGTATTTCAACCTAACTCAATTATACGGCATTACACAGTCAATGTCAAGTCGCGGCAACCCATATGACAATGCTTTGGCGGAAAATTTTTTCTCAATTCTTAAAACCGAATGCATTTACCGTACAAAACTAAATTCTTTTTCTGAAGCTCGGCATTTGATTGATGATTATATCTACTTTTACAACCATCAGCGTATTCAGTTAAAAACAAAGCTGACTCCGCTTGAATTGCGAAGTCAGTTCTTTGCTTGATTTTTTACCATAGGGGTTTTTTGTGCTGTCTGTACAATATGGAGCAGTGCAAGCAGATTTCGGGGGCTTGCTATGTGTTCGTTAAACGAACGTTTTACGGACGGAAAAGTCATATATCAATAGCCGCATAATTCTCCGATACGCACGGAGTTCGCCATTGGCGAACGTATGTGCAAGGTGTTTTGATGAATAAGTCCAAAATCAAAGACTATACATAAAATAGGATATTCGCTTTGCTTATTTATGCATATTTTCGGGTGTTATATAGTTGAAAATGCGCATATTTCAGAATACTGCTATACTCATTAAGAAATGACGATAATTGTTTGTTAGTGGTATAAACGATTTTTCGGGTATTTCTCTAATTCAAAATAAGACCTTCAAAACCTAGTCTATGAGAACTGCTTTAATCATACAAAACAAATTGCGCACCAACATAACAGTAAAAAATGCCAAAGGAGGTATTCAAATGAACAACAGCGAAATACAAGCGTTTCTTATTGAAACAATAATCACCAAGCCAATGCAGGCGTATTCCGAATGTGTTCAGCGGCTCACTCGAAATCCCAACGACATTGACGCTAAGGGCAGAATCAGCGAGATAGAGGGCTTTTTCCTCTCCGAGCCATTCAGCGCCTTGACACACGCCAATGGAACGGAGATTGTTGAATCAATACACGCAATGCTTGAAAAACAGGGCGTTCGCATAAGTGCTTGGCTTGACAGGAAGGAGCAGAATGATGTTCAGTGAGTACAGGGATATTGTGACAATAGAGGAATTACAGGAAATGCTCCGTATCGGGCGCAGCAAGGCGTATCAGCTGCTAAGGAGCGGGCATATCAAGGCTTTGCGGGATGGCAGAGTGTGGCTTATCCCGAAAAAGTCTGTGATTGAGTATGTAATCGGTCGGTGCGGATAAATAGCATGAATACAAAAGAGGCAAGGGCGTAATGCTCTTGCCTCATTATGTTTACACGACTGCCTCAACGATGGTCTTTCCGCAGCACTCTATTGTCTTAACTCCAACGGTTTTATTCTTGTTGAAATTGAAGCTTAACAGCCAGCCCTTATCCTGCTTATAGTAGTCAAGATAACCGGCAAGCTGTTCTTCGCCGCGGCGGTTGTATTCGTCGCCGTGCCATATCTTTACGACATGAACTACTTTGAGGAGCAGGCAGATATTGTGGAACTTGAGAGGTCGCGCTGCGTCAAGGGTCTTTTCGGGGAGCACTACGAATCCTCCTATCGCATTCAAAACAACGACAGGATAACGCGGGAGCTGCAAAAGGATGTTGACGGGTATGTCAAAACAGCGGAGAATTTTGCTTACTCAAAGTATCTGTCAGAGGTGCATAAGCAGGTTATGGAGATTGTTCGGGAAATTTGCGGTTAAGCGTTATTTAAAAAGTACAGCTCAGAGCGTGTGCTCTGAGCTGATTTTTGCTGTTGAATTTTTTTAACAAAATGTCACACCTGTGCTGTTTTTTCTTCAATGATGGAAAACTAAAGAGGTATCTAACTGTTTATCAAAGGAAATATTTTTTCTAGTTCTTGCATTCCATATTTATTATCACAATAAATAAAATTTCCGTCTCCATCGATAGTGTGAAAAACTGTAAAGCTATAATTATTTATTCTGCAATTGATGTAATCACAATCCGGAGCCATGCATACTCTGCCGATTGAACAGCCTGCGCTTTTTAAAATAGACATAATTTCAGCATATTCTTCATCATCAGAACGCTGTTCATAGTTTATAAAGCGCAAACGCACATTATCATTGTCAAGATGGAATGAATTCATATTATCACCTCTTTTTCATGAAAAGTTAGGGAATTAATGTGAATTACTACTTCTGTATCACAAAATCAATTGTGGTCGCTAAGCCATTTGTAAAGCACTTCAAACTCCATTGAACCACCGGCAAGAGATAATCCGACATCAATAAGCTCCGCCTGAGTGCAGTTTATTTCAACGCCGTTAAGTGCAAGGAAAACAAGCATTGCGTGTACGCCAATGCGCTTGTTTCCGTCAACAAACGGGTGATTTGCAACCAACGAAAAGCCAAGTCTTGCGGCTTTTTGCACTAATGAAGAATAGATGTCCTCTCCTCCAAAGGTCTGAAACGGGGCTTCAAGCGCAGACTCCAGCAAGCCATTGTCGCGAACTCCGTCCATGCCGCCGGTTGCAGCAATCAGCGAGCTGTGCATACCGATTAGTTGTCGTTCTGTCAGCCGTATCATTTTGCCAGCTCCTTGTACGCTTCAAGATTCTTCGCAATAAGCCGCTGTGATACTGCCTCCACATCTTCATCGGGAGCAGTTTGCAGCTTTTCTGCTTCGGAAAATTCCATGATGATGTAACGGGGAACATTGTTCTTCAGAATGATAGCCGAACCGTTTTCGTCAACGATTCTCGCAACTCTGGAAAAGTTCCGGTTGGCTTCTGTTATAGATACGAGGGTGTCAGTTTTAACTGTCATAGTGATTCCTCCTTCCTCAGTATATTATACACCACAAATAGGAGAAATTCAACCTATTTTTAGAATATTGTTTTCTCAATCACCTAACAAAAAAGCTGCAAGGGCTCTCGCTCTTGCAGCTAAACATTTGAAAAATAGGTCACCCATCTATGGAAGCACGTATTGCATTGCATTCGTGAAGTAATGAATTGATACGGTCCAGATGATTTTTTGCGGTGTCGGAACGCTTTTCTTCCTCGCAAAATTCTGTTTCCAGAGAGCTTAAAACTGGCGCAAACGCCTGTTCAACAAGATTTGCCACATTAGCGGAATAGGAGTTTTCCAGGTCGGAGGCAGCCGTGCGTATCTTACGATTTATTTCGACTATCTGTGTTACCATGGAGTTTATGCGTTCTTCGCTTTGGCGGTTCATTTCCTCAATTTGACGACGCATTTCTGCCTCACGCTGTTTCTGTTCTTCCGCTTTTTTCTTACTGCTCACAAGTGCCTTTATTAACCCAAGGAGAACAGTAATCCCGATTTTCTCAGGAGTTGAAGGAGGTACAGGAAACCGAGGAGGCACTAAGCCACCATCTCCCGGATTTGGAAATGGCAAACCGTTTGGGATTGGGAGATCAAAAATTGTATCAAGCCACTCAAGAAGTCCTGTTCCTTCATCGCTGTCATCCGGATCCGGCAGATTGAGCATAAACTCGGACTTGTCCAGTTTAACTGAAAGCTCGCCCAGATTAACGCTGCAAAGCTGGAATTCTCCCTGCAAAGACAGGTTTGCATCGCTGAATGCCTGACGGATAGTTTGTTCAAGGGAGTTTCGTATCTCGGCAACATCGGCTGTATCTCCGGTAGAAACAGAAGCTGCGGCTTTATCGGCAAATGCGTTGATTTTAGTACGTCCTTCAGCTATGAGGCGTTTGTAAAGGCTGTCTTTCTGACGAATTATATTGTCTCGGGTGGAGTAATAGGTTTTCTGAATATCCGATTTGATTCCGGATTTCATATCTTCCGACAGACCCTCCAGCAATGAATTGATGATATCCAGAGCCGGGATAAGCATTCTGACTCCGTTTGAAGAGTTAAGCACTGCCTGCATTTGCTTAAACAGTTCGTTGATGTTGCTTTCAGCTCTCAGGTGCAGGGCTGCCTTTTCGGGAAAATTACGCGCTTCCCATGCGGTCATTGCGTTAACCGGGACTATTCCGCGGAAACATCTGTTATGCTCAACATCTGTTATCCCCTGCGCATTCGCTGCATACCTGATGTTAGCTACGATCTGTTCACGCAGTATGCCGATATTCTGCGCCTGTTCCACAGGGCCATCAGCGTTCTTCTGATTTATAACGATGAGAGAGGGCTTATTCTTCTTGAGAACATTGATAAATGCGTAATAGAAGCTCTTTTCATCAACATTCATGTCGTCGATGACAAATACCACTACATCGCTTTTGGCAATCTGGCTGTCTGCGGTCAGAGTGTGTTCGGTCTGAGCATTCAGTCCGGGGGTATCAACTATCAAAAAACCGTTCCAGTTGATATTTTGAACCCTCGTTGTTGTAGGAACATCGCCTACTGCGGCGGTTTCCTCACCTGTGAGAGCGTTGATAATGCTGCTTTTTCCGGCGTTGTAAAGGCCGTAGAACATCAGACAGGGAGTGCTTCGGGATAAAACTTCGTCTGTGTCCTTGATGAATGAGTCGCCATTTTTTCCGCACTCGGTATAAAGAGCGGCACACCTGTCGCGGAGTTCCAGTACTTTTTTCTTGTGGTCAAATAATTCCGTCATGGTTTCCTCCATCAGTATTTCAGCTTTTCAAGACTATTGGCAGCGGTTTTTATTTCGGAATACATTCCTTCGATCGAAGTCCGCATTCTGCCGTAGGCTTCGTGGGAAATCTTTGCGATTTCATCAGAAACAATCGTTTCAATAG
>CAMEPN010000020.1 GCA_945931735.1 uncultured Clostridia bacterium | reverse complement strand
TTATCTTGTCCGACATGAACCATGCAGTGCCGTGCTGTCCCTGTCCGTATGGCACGGGGACGGATATTTCATCTGTCACCGCAAAGGTTTCCGCCTGATATGACCTGTCGGCACATACATAATAGACAGCGCACATAAGCAGAACCAGAACCTCCAGCAGGAGGAACAGCTGTTTCAGCTTATCCTCAGCGAGGACGTTCCCGATAAGTCCGCTGATATCCGTCATTCGGGTGGTTATTCTGTCCTCAGTCAGCATATCGTTCAGAGCGTTTGAGAAAATCAGGGCGGCAAAAGTCCCGATAATGAAGATGAATATGCAGACTGGAATGCGGTAGTATTTGCTTTTGTTTTTCATTCTCCCTCCGTTAAAGCCGCATTCCTTTGAGAGAATACAGCGAAACCGTATCCAGCCGCCACTCATAAATAACAGCGCCGCCGTACATTTGACTGTAACCGGCGGCGGGGTTGTATTCTTCTTGGCAGGAAACGGCGATGGTCAGCGCCAGAACTGCGGCTGACAGGAATTTCAGTTCTTCCATCACAAACTCCATTGATCTTCCGGCACAAGTCCATTGTTCTCTAGGTCGTTGTGATGACCGATTTCAGACTTAATCGGCGCAGAACAGCTCTGGATCTGCTCTCTGTCACCGTTCACCAGTCCGGCTCGGAGAATCTTGTTTTCCGTGTCGGACAGCCCTTCGATTTCACGGACTGCGGAAGCGAGGTTTTCCAGAGCCATCGGCGGTGCATTGATGTTGAAACGGTCATC
Organism: uncultured Clostridia bacterium; assembly: GCA_945931735.1. Classification (GTDB taxonomy): domain Bacteria; phylum Bacillota; class Clostridia; order Oscillospirales; family Ruminococcaceae; genus CAG-115. The sequence goes on along the minus strand of CAMEPN010000020.1, from coordinate 11,473 downwards.
GTGCCGGTCGCAGGCTTCGTCAAGATATGCCGCCGTTTCCGGGGTCAGCATTCCAGAAGAATTGCCGTAATACTCGTTCGCAAGGATTACTTTACAACGCTCCAGACCGTATTCGTCCGTCAACTGCGCCATGAGGTCACGGCACTTCTGCGGATCTCCGGATATCTGGCTGAGGCTTTCGGCTATCTTACGGGCGCATTCTATCGTGTATTTGTCGCTCAGTTCGTACAAATTCTCGCTCTGCTGTTTCAGGAACGAAACAGCATTATTTGCGATAAGCCCCTCATGTTTCAGTACTTCGGACTGCTCAAAATCCCGTGAAATTTTGAGCGCTCCATTTACTCGCTGGAGCAGGTCAGCCGCGCCTTTTCCGGTAGGTTCAAGGTCACGGCGGCTGGTCGTGTATTCCACGCCGAGCATGATATTAGTGCTTGACGGATATCTGCCGCACCGCTTGTAAAATTCCGAAACCGCCTCCAGAAGTGAAAGTCCGGAGGACGTTGGCTCGGTGCCTGCATATCGGTTGGCTGCGTCAAAGCTGGCAACATAGAAGTCAAAATCGCAGTATTTTCCGTGGGTGGTCATTGGTGATTCCTTTCAAGGTTCAAATTCGTCATATTCATCGCCGCAGTTTTGAATCTGCTCCGAATTATCCGTATTCCGTAATTCATCTTCGATATCCTGTGGGAGAAAAAGTTCACAGCCGTTTCCGTTTAGCATAAGATTGCATTCTGCCGCAATTCTAGAAAGCCAAATAAAGCTGTCTGTGCTTGCGTTGAGAGTTTTCCCAGACGCAAATTTCTGTGTGCCATTCGATGTGTTGAGGTAAATATCAAGAAAGATTCCATCGCTCCCGTCAAACGAAACAATGCTGTTAAAATCCAGCCAGTCTGCCGGAATGATATCTGATTCAGCTTCTGAGAGCTTGAAATAGTCATCTGGGATCATTCCAAGATATTCAAGGTGGTCTTTGAGCTGTTCAAATATCTCTTGCCTGCCTGCACGTCTGGCTGTATGACTGGTTTCGGGACTGCCTGGAACTGATTCGCACTTGTCGATTTCTATTGTTTTGAGCCTGTTATTTTCTGTGATTCCGTGTTTCATGTTCTTTCCTCCGCAAGCAATATAGGGCTGTTTGATGTCACATCTCCGGCTCGCATTCCTTAGATTCATCGTCAATGATATCGTAGGAATACACCGAATTTGCAAGTTCTTCCGCTTCTTCACTGCCGCCGTCCGGCAGGAATTCCTCGGTCTGCCCGCCGTTTTCGTATACGGCTTTTCCGCAGTTGTAGCCGTAATCTTCGTCAGCCCAGAGGTGTTCAAAGCAGATTTCCGGATTCATCTCTGCGAGCTTCTGGATTATCTCCTGTGGAGGCGACCATGCCGTCAGGAATAGTATTTTGTTATCATCGCAGAAGCCGCCGTCATAGGAATTCCACTTTGTTCCCCAGTTCCGTATTCGCCATTCGTACCAGTCTGAACAGCCGTACTGCCTGATATTGTCAACGTACCGCCCGCCGAGTTGAATCAGGTCAGGCGTTATTTCTTTTACTCTGTCCGGATAGAGACTGCCAACGAAGTTTGTTACCTTTTGCATAAGCTCCATGTAGTCGTTAAAGGGTAGCTTTTCTATATCATCATACGATGGAGTATCGGGATTAACCACCCTCATATACGACACTATCGCATCATTGGTAACACTTCCGGAATCCATCTCCAGCGATTCCGGCATGGGGATAACCCTGTTGAAATCCAGCGTTCCGGGCTTGTTGGGGAACTGAATCTTTCCGAGCATTTCGGATATCTTCTCCTGCGGTCCTGTGAACGCAAGTATATTGGTTACATGGTTTGGCATTGTGATTCCTTTCTACGGCTTTGTCGGCGCAATGTGCCAGTCGTCATAAACGTTGCCCTTAATGAATATCTGGTCTGTGAGCCTTACCGAAAGCTGACCAGCCGGACACCACACGTCGAAAACCTCGACATAGACGGTGTAGTTCTTCCTGTCCGGAAACCAAATCGGCGTGAAATGAACACGGTCATTGTAAGTCGAATATTTATTCTTCCTGAAAACAAAACTGCCGCCCGATTTTTCAAGCAGGCGGTTGTAAAGTGTGGTGCTGTGGCGGTTGTAGTTGAACTCCGGGAACAGCACGTTTGCGGTCTGGCTTCCGGTGCAGTACTGCGTATCTCCGGAGAGGTGGGCGTCAACGTTTATCTGTATTCCATAGCCGGATTTCATTGTGTATTTTCCGCTGGATTCGCTGTATGCGGCGGTCTTGCAGTAATCTGACGGGGATATCGCGGCTTCCGCCGACATGGATACCGAGTAGGTCACTTTTTCAAGATGGATATCCGAGGTCGAGATATACACGGCTCCGGTATGGAACGAACCTATCGTTTTTGAGGCAGTCGCACTTGGGTAATACCGATTATCCACGCCCCATGTGTATAGGGTAACATCCTGGTTTTCGGTTTCTGCGCCCCAGTACGGCGTTTGACTGGAGGGATCCGTCATGCCGCCGGTTATGATTTTCACTCTGCGCCTGTCGTAATCGGAATCCTGCGACCAGCCTGCGCCTATCGACCAGGTGTACCAGCTCAGTTCCTGAACGCTGTCGCCGGAAACATATCCGGAAATACGCTCCTGCACGGAGGACTGCGAATATACTTTCTGCCATGACGGTTTGGTATCCGAAACCAGCGGGTCCGGCGGCGTGGATTCCTTGACCTTTGCGATATCCGCATTGATGGTCAGCTTGTCGCATTGGTTGCCGTCCTCATCAAGAAGAAGCAGGGTGTCGCGCTTGGATTCCAGCGTAATTACAACGGACTGCTCGCGGCTCGGGGTATGCCACTTTATCCAGCCCATTGTTTCTTCGCCGCCGGCCGGGCAGGTTATCTCAACCGTGCCGGATTTCAAGGTAGAGCCGGACGTGGATCTGATTTTGTATCCGACCGTTCCCTTGAACGAACTGCCGAGGTTGATTTCATCGCCGTGCTTGTATGAGCCGAGCAGTTTATACGGCGAAACATACGGCATATTCCCATCATCGTCCGGAACATTCACAGGATTGTCAACGAAAATTTTTATGCGGTCGTCCTCGTCAGCGTGTACTGTTTCAAGCTCGGTGGAGGTGTAAGCATAGGTGTACGAAACGCCGGACTGACTTCCAGTCACTTTGATAAGTTCCTTGTTTTCCTCTTTGAGCTGCTCATACATTTTCGGAGTATCACCGCCGTTGTCAAATATGCTGAAAGAGGATTTGCCGATGAACGGCGTATCACCGATATTCACAGCATAGAAAGACGTGTAAACATCGGTGTCGGTGTGATATTCCGCGGCGGCGGTGCCTTCCCCGACCTCGTCATCATCGCTGTTTCCGGTGAGAACGCCTATTCCCATACATCGGATAATGCAGGTGTCGCTGTTGTAGTTTGAATTTCCGTTGTAGTAGTCGCTTGTGGAGGGCGAATACACTGAAATTCCAAGGTCCTTGTTTTCAAGAAAAGCAGAGCGCGGCAGGTTGGAGTGCGTAAGCGGACCAAGAAGCGCACGGAGATTATTCGTACTGTTCCATGCGGAAGAAAAATAATTCTTCATGTACTTGTTCAGCAGCCCGCATTCTGTCGCGCTCATCGCCCAGTTCTGACCGTTGTAGCGGAAATAGGCTACTGGCTCAAAGGCGATTTTGTATTTGCCTTTGGATATGTCCTCGTAAGTCAGACCATCACCCATTATATCACATAAATCCGTGAGAAACTGCTCATCTCCCAGGATTGCTTTTATTGCTTCGAGGTGAGATGTGTTGTTTACCGACGCGATATCGACGGTAGAAAGCTCTGCAACATAGTTTACTCTATACCCGTCACCATGAGTAGAACGTTCAAGAACGATATTATTAAATCTCGTCATATCTGTGCTGTCTACGCTGTTGTAAATTCCGCCGATATAGTTCAGCCATGTGGTTTTTGAAATCAGTTCACTGCCATCTGCAAAATAATAAAGATTGGAAACAGCAGATATATTTGCATTTCCCGACAGGTCAATCGTATTGAATACTTTGCTGTTTGTTTCAGCATCGTATATTGTTACACGAAGCCCCTCCGTATCATTCAGCGGTGTTCCACTATCAGTATGAACGCCCCAATAGTTATTTGATGTACCACTTGAAAATCCTGTACCGTCCTGATTACCGAAATTTAAGTCGGCAAATACATGAGTAGTGCTGAAAGAGAACAGCAGAGCAAAGGCAGAAATTCTTTTAATAATCTGCTTTTTAGTCATTTCAAATCCTCCTGAAAACAGAACAGGTGCGACATCGTGTCGCACCTGCAATGACGTTCTTTATTTTAGTGGAGAATCTGTTCCCCCTCGCCGTATGTATAATCTCCATGTCTGGGAAACTCCTGCACATCTGGATTTCCAGTATTACCGGGAATCCATGCGTCAAATACGCTGTTGAACTGGTATTCCTGCCCGGTGCTGTCCGTGAACTTATCTCCATTTTTAGGGTTAGCCGGGAAACCATTTTCGTCCGTTTCAATTTCCGTTGGTTCGGTCTGCTTAGGCTTTGTGGTCGTGGTAGAAGCTGTGGTGTACTGCGGCTCTGCTGTTACTTTCGGCAGGTCAGTGCGGACTGTCTGCGCCGGAGTAGCGGCTTTGCTGGTGGATACAGTCACCGCCGGTTTAGTCGTAGTGGATTTGGTCGTTTCGGGAGTGGAACTGGTCGTCGCTTCTGTTTCGGATTCTGTGGGAGCTTCCGCAGTTGTATCCGAGCTGTCGCTGAAAATCTGGACTTTGTATTCATTCTCTCCGGCTTCGTAAGTACCGCCGATAAGGTCGTAATCTATATCCGGCTTTCTGTCTGAACAGCCGGTCACTGCGGCGAGAATCGAAATGAGCATTGCCGCTGAAATAGTCCTGAGTGCGTTAGTCTTTAAGCGTGTCATATTTGAACCTCCTGTTAGGGTATGTAATCTTACTGAGTATATATTACCATAAAAGAAAGCAGTTGTCAATTAGTTTATTGGCAAAACTATTTACAAACCTGCTTTTCGTTTTTTGTGAGTTTTGCTGAATGGTGAGTAAGATGAAAGTGCGACACCGTGTCGCACCTAATGTAATCACATTTCCGGCTGGTCGTCCTCATCTTCATCTTCATCTGACTGAGCTTCTGTATCCTCATTGAGGTACTGGTCCCAGTTATTCTGTTTTTCAATCAGAATAGGACGGAGTGCTTCCATATACTCGGGATCAGAACACCTGTCGACAAAGAATCCCATTGTGTTAAGCACAGGAGTGTTGTCGGTTGCAATAATCATGACATCGCCCATTAATCCCTCGCGGACGATATAGTCGGCAACATCTTCCAGCGTGTTTGGAATTACTTTTTCCTCGCCGGTTGCGTAAGAGTAGCCTACAAGCTTCTCGTAATCTTTGAATTTGTCCATAGTGTTTTTTCCTTTCTTAATACCGTTACATCTCGGCAGTATTTTCCTTATCCTGCTTTTTCAGCAGGAGTTCTCGAATCTGTTCCTTGCTGAGGTCGCCGCGCCAGAAAACCTGATTTGAAGCCTCATGCAGTCTGCCGCGGCTGGAATTGGAGAATTGTCCGAGCAGTTTTCCGATAGAGGATATAAGCTGAATTGTGCATTTCCTCTGCCATTCCGAATGGCTGTCCGCATGGCAGTTTCGTCCTGTGGGACTTTTCGCCTTATCCTTTATTGCTCTGAGAATCGCGGAAAGAATCGTGTTCCCAGCTCCGGCTTCGATTTCATCGACCACCTTTCCCATATACGCCGCCGTCTGGAGCTTTCCATAACTGCTGTCATCACTGTGGAGCATTTCATTGTAGATCCGGCGGCAGTCCAGTATTTCATCGTACAGACTGCGGAATTCCGGAATATTGTCTATCATAAAATGCGTCAGCGAATTCAGTTCCTGCTTGACTGGCTTTGGCATGAGCTTGTAAACCGCCTGTCCTTTCGGCGGGAGCATTTCACGAATCGCTGTGAGCTTCTGAAAAATAGCTTCCGTGAAATCGTCATGCTTCGTTTCCGAAAGCGCTCCTGCGGCATTGTGTCCGACCTGTCGGCGAAGCTCTTTTATAAGGCTGTTTTCCTTGTTGTGGAGTTCAACGAACTGGTCGTGATAGGTGCTTTTGATAACATCTATCCGTATCTGGTCGCAAATCACCGGATCGACCTTGTTTATAAGAATCTCCTGCGCCTTGTCCCACCACATGATATGAACGTGCGGCTGTCCCTCTTTCAGATGAACCGCCGCAAGGTACTCGATGTTTTCCTGCTTCAATTTCATGTTTCTGGAGATATCGCTGATATGGAATTTCACCCATTCCTCCCAGTCAATAAGCGTCCGCAGTCCGGCTTCCTCCGCGCTTTCCGGAGTGAACGAAAAAATGCTGTGAAATACATTGCGGTGAGAAGTTGAGATTTTTCGGACGTAATTCTGCATTTCGGGGGTGCTGTAATTGTCCGAAAAACTGCCGTTAATATATCCGAAAAGCCCATTGTCAGACTGCTTTGCGGCGTGTTCACGTTCACCCATGTATTTCACAAGATTTGATTCGTGAGAGGATTTGAAAACGTGCTCTCGCTCGCCGATGTACTTAACATAATGAGCGTTCCGGGAAGCCGTAAATTTGCGCCCATTGCTTCCAACGTGCTGTTGTTTGTAGATTATTTGGGGTATGGGTTTCACCGCCTTTCTGTGGGAGCACCGTTATTTGTCGTTTGGCGTATCAAGCTCGGCGGACAGCCATTCGTGAGCTTCCCGGAGATATTCCTCGTCAGATTTTGGCTTGGTTTTAGTTATTCGGCAGGACTGCCGCAGGGCGTTGGCGAGTATCTCTTCCGGAGTTGCGCTGTCGATATAATTTTCAGCAAGCACAGAAACGCAGCACTGCAATGCGGCGGCAGATGTTCTCGCTGCAACAGCCTGCATGGCTATGAGCCGTTCCATGTACCTTTTCATTACTATCGGCATTACCGTTTCGATTTCTTCGCGGATATAATTTCGTATCTCGGTCTGGCTCTGCTCATAGCTTGTAATCGACAGCCCTTTTTCAATAAACTGCCTGATAGCCTGAGAAGTGGTTATTCTTTTTTTAGCCGAGTAGCTGTCAAGAGCCTCAGCCATCTCTTGTGGAAGAACGACAGAACGTTCCGGATTCTTTCTAGGCATGGTTTTCCTTTCTGAAAATGGTGACACTAAATCAAGTGTCTTGATTATGTCAGTACACCGACGGCAGCACCTTTGGTGCTGCGCTGTTCAGTAGTGCGGTACACCGCACTATTCCTGCCGTACAAAGTACGGAGTGAAAATTTACGAAAAAAGAATGCTCACAGGTGCGACACGATGTCGCAGTCGAAGCTGAGCTGCGCGGCGTCTATGCCACGCTTGTGCTTACAATTCACACTCAAATTCGTCATGTTCACAGTCCGGGGGCGGAATACTCCGGAATTCCGTGGGAGCAAGAAATTCACGAACCGTGACGCCGCGGCTCTCCAAAACTCGGAAAAGCTGGAGCGCTTCGTTCCAGTCCTTATTTTTGACAGGAGAGCAGAACATCACCGATAATTCTCTGTCCGGGAAATCCTCGAAAATCCTACTGCTGGAGGCTTCCGCACCGTCGCGTCCGGCTTGGTCGCTGTCATAGCAAAACCACACGGATTTTATTTCCGTGTGGTTCGCGAGGTATCTTTTTATGCTCTCGTAGTTCCCACTGCCGTTCACGCTTAGCCGATGGTCGGCTGTCCAGTCTTTTCCGAGGAGCTTTGTAAAAGTGGCGTGCGACATTGCGTCAATGGGACTTTCAAACAGCCGGAGCACATCGCTCCTGCCCGCCATTGCGAATGTGCAGGACTTGTCTCCGCCGGGAGCTTCACCGCGGAATTTCACTTCCGTTGAGCCTCGAACCGCGCAGGAGCGTATCACTCCGTTTTCGTCACGTCCGAAAAACAGGCAGTTATGATGAACTGAGTCCTCTGCTATCATCTTTTGCTGAATCATTGCTTTCACGATTTCCGGGTCGATTCCTCTTGTCTTTATGAGATATGCCATGACGCGCCTGGGTGAAATGTCGTGTGCCGGCGGTGAGAATTCACGCGGTTTTTCCGGCTCTGACAGGGCAGTCCGGCGAGGAATATTCACCTGCCCGGAAACTCCGTTCACGACATAACGGGCGATGAAATCAAGCGCCTGTTCCGTAGAACAGCAGAGCTTGTCTTTTACGAGGTCGATAGGAAATCCATGCCGCCCGTCCGAAAAGCGGTACCAGCCGTTTCCCTCGCGGTAAATGCACAGCCCCTGTTCGCCTTTTATCTTCCAGCTTTTGCGGTCGCTTTCCTTTTCGTTTATCTCCATTCCAAGAGCCCTGGCAACGTCCAGGCAGGGAGCGTTAGTCAGACGGTAGTAGTCGTCACGGGAGTATTTATACTGCGGCATAGGTTTCCTTTCTGGAGGTGCGGCACTTCTACATCTCCGGCTGTTCGTCATATTCCTCGGAAATATCATCGCGGGCTTCTCTTGCCCACATCGGAATGTGTTCCTCACGCATTGCGCCGAGGAAGCAGTCGCTTGTGATGGAGGCTTCCTCGCGGTCGTACAGACATACGCCGTTTACCGCGCCGCCGTATTCTTTGGGGTCACAGCCCGGTCCGGACTGCGCAAGGAATAGCTGTTCCTCGGGAGTGAAGCTCCGTGAACTGAAATATTCCGGACGGATTATCATAATTCTTCCCGTGTAGTCTGCAACGCCATTGTCAACGTACACATCGCCGAACGTATCGGAATTAAGATGCTCCTTGAGGTCGTCATCGCGTTCGCTTATGTATCCCTGAAACTCCTCGTCATCGCCGAAGCCGAAATCCTCGCGGTACTGCGCCGCCATTTCAGTAATCACTTTCTTTACATCTGCGGAATCTACATCAAATCCGTTTTCGCTGAGCAGGTCCGTGAAATGGCTCTCGACATTCTGCTGTTCGACCATATCCCAGATTCCGTTACATTCCTCGTCAGTCAGCTCAAACTGTATATCCTCGCCGTTTACGGTTCGGATAATAGAGCCTGTTTTCGGTGTGAGTTCTTCGAAATGAGTGTGCTGGTTTACGTCAGAAAGCGCTCTGGAGAACAGGTCGCGGTATGCTGAAACAAGATTATTCTGCGAATCGTTTGAGGTGAAATAATGTCCCCATACCGTGGAGATTCCGCCGTTGTGGTCGGCGTTGTACCAAGTCACATAACAGCCCGGCATTTTATTGTTCTGCCCGAGGACAAATTCAGAATTGGGAGTCTGGAGCCTCTGAACAATGCGGTAGCCCTCGATTTCCTGCTTATTCCTCTCACGGAAAGCGGACCTTAATTCTTCCGTCACGGCGTTAAGAAGAACCGGGTGAGCCGTTCCGAGCGTCCTGTCTGCTGTTTTCCGGATTTCCTCGGCATTGGGATAGTCAGCAAGTAACTTCTGCGCCCATTCCTTGTTATCGGCGGTGAAACGCCCGTCATATTTCAGACTGTCAACGCGTAGCGCAAGCATGAGCATTGCAGGCTCAAAGCCGTATTTCCCGGCGGCTTCCGCAGTGACTTTTTTAACATCAAGGTAATTATTGTTGAAATTTTCGGCGATGGAATGGCTTATAAACGTCCCGCATTCATCACACAGATTCATACTTTCGCGGTACCGTTCAAGCTCGCCGTTTTCTTTTGCGTATTTAAGACTGTTTTTGTAGATATCCATTTTATTTTCCTTTCCGGAGGTGCGGCACGGTGTCGCACCTGACCTTACATCTCCATGCCGAATTCTTCCTCGTCCTGCTCTGATTCAAAGTAGCAGACGGTCTTTTCGTGGTACGAATAAAGGTGAATGTCACCCGGCTCGCATTCGAAACACTCGGCGATTTCCCTGCGAATGCTGTCAATATCAGTGTTGTGGCAGTAAATACAGCCGCCGCATATCTCGTTTGGAGAATCCGGCTTTTCGTCCGTTACGCACCACTCTGTACCAAGATTAAAAAACTCGCATTCAAAATTTTTGATATCCTGCTCTGAAAATCTGCTCTCCGGGTAAATTACGCGGTTGTATTCTCCCTGACAACAGCCGTGGATCTCCTTCCAGTCAAATTCTTCGCCTGAAACAAGACTGAGCGCCTTGCAGATTCCCCACATTTCATCGTATATTCGCGAATAGGGATTGTAGCCGTCTGCTTTCGGGAAATTGTACGACTTTGCGGCGTCCTCCCAGCCGGTGAGCTGTTCTTCCGTGTACTGGTTATTGTCCTGCCGCGGTGAAACGTCATTTATGTATTCTGCGATGGAATCGTACTCGCCGCACCTGCTGTCCGCAATGTCATGCGAAACATCGAAATAGTTCTGCAAAACCTCAAGAATGCTTTTGTAGTGCGGATCTACTGCGTATTTTCTTACCGGCTCATAAAGAAAAATGCCGTCCCATATTTCGGCGCTGTCCCAGAATGGAGAGGTCTGCTCAGATGGGCTTATCTGCCTTGCGTATAGTGCCATTTTATCCTCGCTTTCAAAAAAAAGGTGCGACACCGTGTCGCACCTATCACTCAAACGCCATCTCATAATCACCGAAATCAATCGTTAGCGGCCGTTCTTCCAGCAGGTCGGCGTACTGAACCGCCGCGTCCAGGTGCGACACGATGTCGCACCCAAATTCATCCGGGAGCCTTTCGGATTCCACGCCGGACTGCCCGATGATATAATAACTTATCTCAGCATGAACGGTATCGCCATGTCCGAAATCCCTGTCAAACTGACCGAGGATTCCAAGCTCATCAAGCTCGTCAGCGCTCTCTACATACGCTCCGGTAACGTAAATCTCCGAGTCCAGAGAAACAACGCTGAAAGTGTATGAGTGACTTTGCAAACCGAGCTTTTCTATAAGCTCTGAAAGTTCGGATTTTTCATCTTTAGGAATTTCGGTCGGCTCCGCAGCGCTGAATGCTTCGTTGATTTCTGCTTCCAGGCGGTCAGCTTCCTCACGCTTTGTCTGTAGCTTCTGCATCAGAAAAGACTTGATATTGTCAAAACCGCGCTGGCTGAAAGAAATGTACTGTGACCCGCTGACGTTTACAAAACGAATAAACTGATAGCCTCCTGTATTCTTCAGGTAATTTAAATACGCCTCGAAATACTCATCGTTGCTATATATAACAAAACCGCGGTCCTTGATTTCAGAATCGCGGTTTCCAAATAGTCCGGACATATCATTATACTCATCATATTCGCAGTCAGAAACAGCTGCCGGAACGCCAGCACCATGAAATCTCATAAGCGAATACGCCGCGCCAAGCGGGATTTTGCTCATCTCGTTCAGCTTGAACTGCCTGCCTTTTTCGTGACGTGTTATTGTGTCCCTGTCAAAGTCGATATCGTATGTAATTAAGCCATTCCGCTTATCGCGCGTATAATTATCATCGCTGA
>CAMEPN010000019.1 GCA_945931735.1 uncultured Clostridia bacterium | reverse complement strand
GCTCTGCTGGGATTGCGAGCGAAGCGAAGCACTCCCAGATGGCTAAGGACGAGGCAAGACACGGCAAGGCTTTTGAGGGTCTGCTGAACAGATATTTCAAGTAATAACTGCGCATACTATCTCTGCGAAAGGAGAATAAAATCATGGAAAAGCACGTTTGCCCCTGCGGATATGTTTATGACCCTGCTGTTGGCGACCCCGACGGCGGTATCGCTCCCGGCACTAAGTGGGAAGATATCCCCGAGGATTGGGTTTGCCCGGTTTGCGGTCTGGGTAAGGACGCTTTCACTGTTGAGTGATGTGACCAAATTGAATAAAACAAGAGGACGACCGTTCGGGTCGCCCTCTTTTTGTTATTGAAATCACAGTTTATTTGTGCTCGTCAATGAATTTCTTAATATCATTAAGCAGCTTACTGTCTTTTGCGGAGATGAACTCAAATTCTCCGAGGTCAAGCAGATATCTGGGGTCCAGCTTTAAGATCTGGCAAATGCGCTTTAACTGCTCAATATTCGGCTCTTGAATATTCCTTTCGATTTTTGAGTAGTTAGATTGATTCATGGGGATAAGCTTTGCTATGTCTGTTTGTGAGAGATCCATATCTTCCCGAGCGTTGCGTATTTTTTCTCCTAAAGTCATAAAACCGACACCTCCATGATCATATTATAATTTTTTTAACTAAAACTATTGACAAAAAGGCTGAAATAATATATAATATAACTGAAATAGTTAAAATATAACTAAGAAAAGGTGGTAATTAACAAAAAAAGCATTGGATATCAATACGCTCATTCGGAGCGGAGCGTGGACTTAATGTCAGGTTTCCCGACATTGATTGCAGGTAATAGCGGAATATGGCTGCAAATATTTTTGTTTGCATTGCTGTAAATAAATTATGAAAGAGGTATTTTTATGAAAAAATTTTTGGCGCTGCTTATGGCGGCAGTATTGATGTGCTTTTCGTTCTGCGGGTGCGGTGATGAGCCCGTTGATATCGAAGAGATGGTTAAAACGGAGGCGGAGAACACTGTATACACTAAAGTTTATTTTCAATATGGTTATTATCCTACGGTAAACGCAACATATGTGCGTGAAACAGGAGAAAACGAATACAGCGTCAGCGGCAAGGTAAGGGTCGCGGATAAATATGGCGACCAGTATGTCGGTACATTTGATTCGATAGTAAAATATTACCCCGAGGACGGCGAGGCTTCCACAAGAAATACGACTATCAGCGATTTGTATAAGGAATAACTAGCTGTGCAAGGTTAGACCAAAAAAACACGCAGCCGATTTCCGCTGCGTGTTTTCTTGTCATGTTTACATTTTATTGAGCCGGTTCGCCGTTATTTTTTGAAAAAAATAAAAAAAGTGCTTGACAAGTATAAATGGATGTGTTATAATAACCATGCTGTTCTAAAGACAGCAGGCTGCCATATGGCTTTAATGTGTTCGTCACGCCTGCCGAGGAATGGGATATCGCAGAGTTTTCTGAGTTCCTTTCTGTCTTTGGGCGGAGAGGATTTTTTAATATATCCACTCTTTTGAAACAGCAAAATTCTATAAAGGAGTGAATGAAATGCCCAGTCAGAGCATACTCGCACAGAAGCAGCAGTTCGTTGCTGACCTCGCTGAAAAGCTGAAGAATGCGGCAGGCGGTGTTCTCGTTGATTACAAGGGTATCTCCGTAGAGGACGATACCAAGCTTCGTAAGGAGCTTCGCGAGAACGGCGTTGACTACTTTGTAGTCAAGAACACCCTGCTCAAGCGCGCGGCAGAGATCGCAGGTGTTGAAGGTCTTGAGCCCGCACTTTCCGGCACTACCGCAATCGCTCTTTCCGCAGAGGATATCATCGTTGCCCCCAAGCTTCTGTACAAGAAGGCTGAGAGTTCCGACGGCAAGTTTGCCATCAAGCTCGGTTTCATCGACGGCAAGGCTATCTCCAAGGAAGAGGTTGAGGCTTACGCTAAGCTGCCCTCCAAGGAAACCCTGCTTTCTCAGCTCGTATTCATGCTTCAGTCCCCGATGCAGCGTCTGGCAATTGCCATCAGCGAGATCGAGAAGAAGCAGTCCGAAGGCGAAGCTACCGCTTGATCGCTTAGGAAATTCCTGCGGCAGGGTGCCGCGTAACATTCGCCTTACGGCGTGATTTGAAATTTAACATATTTATGGAGGAAATTAAAATGGCTTCTGAGAAGATTTTAGCTATGATTGAAGAAGTTAAGGGTCTGTCCGTTCTTGAGCTGAACGAACTGGTAAAGGCTCTTGAGGAAGAGTTCGGCGTATCCGCTGCCGCTGTTGCTGCTGCTCCCGCAGCAGGTGCAGGCGCTGCTGCCGCTGCTGAGGAGAAGACTGAGTTCGACGTTATCCTCGCATCCTTTGGCGACGCTAAGATGGGCGTTATCAAGGCTGTTAAGGACATCTGCGGTCTTGGTCTGAAGGAGGCTAAGGAGCTGGTTGAGGCTGCTCCTAAGGCTATCAAGGAAGGCGTTTCCAAGGCTGAGGCTGAGGAACTCAAGGCAAAGCTTGAAGAGGCTGGCGCTAAGGTTGAGCTGAAGTAATTCACTCTTTAACAAACAACGGTGGGACTGTCATTCGGCAGTCCCATTTTTTTTGCTATCAGTTTTGTCCGCGTCATTGTCCGACATTTCAGGTTTTGCTTTCGAGAACATCTCCCTAAGCCCGAACGCAAGCAGGAACAGCGCGAACAGCTTCCGCAGCAGTCCGCCCGCGACTATCTGCGAGCCGAGCGTTCCGAGTATCGCCCCGATTATCCCGCCGAGGGCGCAGCGCTTTACGAGCGCCTTGTTTACCAGTCCGTTTTTAAGGTGCATTATCAGCGCGATAAGCGCGATAGGGAGGAAGAACAGTACGTTTACGCCCTGCGCGGCCTTTTGCTCGGTTTCGGCGAACATCGTCAGCCATACGATGAGGATAAAACCGCCGCCCAAGCCCATCGACGCGAGCACTCCCGTGAAAAATCCGACTAGCGCTTCCGTCATGAGAGCAGCATCCTCACTGCCGCGGCGGTAATTATCGCGCCGAAAAGCCGCTTAAGCCACTGCGCCTTGATTTTTTTAAGGAACAGCGCGCCGGTTATCGCTCCCGCCGCGCCCCACGGGATAAAGCTCCACGCGGCGCCGAAGTCCAGCGCTCCCGAAAACCCGTAAAACACCGCCGTGACAAGGCTTAGCATGAAAATGAACGCGACCGAGCTTGCGTGCGCCTCCTGCGGGGAGCAGCCCTCCCTTTCAAAGATTGGAACGGCGATAACGCCGCCGCCCGAGCCAAAAAATCCGTTGAGAAATCCGCACAGCGTGCCCTCAAAAAAGTTCTTCAAAATATCACCCCGCGCTTATTTTGCACAGGCGCGGGTCGATTTATATTAAAATCGGAGATGTAAATAAATGCCTTAAAACTGCGAAAGCCCGAACGCGGCGATATCCGTCAGATTATCCTCGCTGAAAAAGTCGGTGTCCTTTTCGAGAATTTTCGCGGCTTCCGTTTTTTCGGGGTCATTTGAGCGGAGCATATCGTCGTGAACCATTTTCAGCAGCTTTTTCTGAAGCCCCTTAAGCTTTGAAAAATCAATGCCGCCGCGCAGATAGAACAGCGGGACGGTGAGCTTGTTTTTGGAAACAAGAATTTCTCTGTTGGTCTTTGAGTCGGGGAACAGCCCGACCGCGCCCGCGGCGGCAACGCTCCAGCGCTTTCCCGCGTCCTTAAGCCCCATTATCTGGTTTGCAAATACCCAGCCGATGAAGATGATCTTTTCACCTTTCGGCAGCTCCTTTTTTGCTTGCTTTATATCGTAGCAGGGCAGGCGGAGCTTTTCCGCAAGAGTTTTAGCATAGCGCTCGGCGTGTCCCGTGTTGCTTTCGTAAATTATGGCTTTCATGGCTTTGTTCCTTTCGTTTTGGGCAGTAATGCGCAGCTCCGATAAAGGCTTGTGCGCATTTCCGCGGCAGGTCATTCCGCATATATAATAACACAAACACGCGCTTGTGTCAATCATAGTATGTGTTAATATGCCAAAAAAACCTTATCTATTACTCAAAAAAATAGGAGTTATATCGTTGACAACATAAAAAGAGTATGATAAAATAGATATGTAGGCGTATTTTGCCGAAAAAATGTTTTAAGGAAGGAAACACTAATCAAATGCAGTACACCGGTTCGGATATAATTGTTGAATGTCTGCTTGAACAGGGCGCGGATACCGTTTTCGGATACCCGGGCGGCGCTGTCCTCAATATATACGACAGCCTTTATAAATACAGCGATAAAATAAGGCACATAATAACCTCGCACGAGCAGGGCGCCTGCCATGCGGCTGACGGCTATGCGCGCTCCACGGGAAAAACGGGCGTCGTTATCGCGACGAGCGGCCCCGGCGCGACTAACCTCATAACCGGCATCGCCACCGCGCACATGGACTCCGTCCCCCTTGTTGCCATAACCGGCAACGTTAGCTGCGGGCTGCTCGGTCTGGACAGCTTCCAAGAGGTGGATATCACGGGAATAACAATGCCCATAACCAAGCATAACTTCATCGTCAAGGACGTAAACGAGCTTGCGGATACTATTCGCCTTGCGTTCAAAATAGCTGGCAGCGGAAGAAAAGGCCCCGTCCTCGTGGATATCCCGAAGGATATCACGGCGGCAATGTGCGAATACACGCCCAAGCCCGCCGTTGTCCCCGAAACGGTGACCGACATCAGCGAGAGCGAGCTTGAAACCGCCGCGAAGCTTATCGCCGCTTCAAAGAAGCCGTACATATACGCGGGCGGCGGCGTTATCTCCTCCGACGCGGAGGACGAGCTGAAAAAGCTGGCAGAGCTGTGCGACGCGCCCGTTTCCTGCTCTCTTATGGGGCAGGGCGCTTACGACCAGACCGACCGCCGCTATATCGGTATGCTCGGTATGCACGGCACGGTAAGGGCTGCTGCGGCGCTGAATGCCTGCGACCTTTTTATCGGCATCGGCACGCGCTTTTCCGACCGCGTTATCGGCGACCCGAAGGTGTTCGGCAGAAACGCGAAGATACTGCACATTGATATTGACCCCGCAGAGTTCAACAAGAACGTCGAGGTCAACGCAACGCTGAGCGGCGACGTAAAGGCGGCGCTGACCAAGCTGTGCGCAATGATAGAGCAGAAGAACAATCCCGAGTGGCTGGACGAGATACTCGGCGGCGACTACCCCGAGCCTGTCCAGAAGGGAACAGCGGAGCTTCCCGTAACTCCCGAGGCGGTCATTGAAAAGCTCGACGAGCTGACGGGCGGGAACGCGATAATTTCCACCGAGGTAGGACAAAACCAGATGTGGGCGGCGCAGTATTACCGTTACAGAAAGCCGCGCAGCTTCATTTCCTCGGGCGGACTCGGCACCATGGGCTTCGGTCTGGGCGCGTCGATCGGCGCGAAGGTCGGAAACCCCGACAAGACAGTCGTAAACATCGCGGGCGACGGAAGCTTCGCGATGAACCTGAACGAGCTGATAACCGCGTCGGCGCACAATATCCCCATAATCGAAATCGTCATCAACAACAACGTTCTCGGCATGGTGCGCCAGTGGCAGCGCCTGTTCTATAACAAGCATTTCTCGCAGACAACGCTCGACAGCAGGCATATCGACTATGTAAAGCTCGGCGAGAGCTTCGGCATAAAGACGCTCGTCATCGAGAAAAACGAGGACATCGCCCCCGTGCTCGCGGAAGCGCTGGAGATATCCAAGTCCGCTCCTGTAATGATCGAGGTGAGGATCGACCGCGATATCAACGTCCTGCCCATGATCCCCGCAGGAAAGCCGGTTGTCGACCCGATTACTTATATTGATACGGAGGCGTGATATATGCAGGAATATGTATTATCGGTAAAAGTTGCAAATAATAACGGCGTACTGCTGCGCGTTTCCAGCCTTTTCAGCAGACGCTGCTTCAATATAAAGAGCCTTAACGCGGCGGAAACGGAGATACCGAATGTTTCCCGCCTTACAATCGTCGTTTCGGGCGATATAAGGGTGCTCGAGCAGATAAAGAATCAGCTTATGAAGCTTTACGACGTTATCGACGTTACGATACTTGAGGACGCGGTGTGCCGCGAGCACGTCCTTGTCCGCGCGGGCAGAAGCAGCGACGAGCGCCAGAAGATAATCGAGATAGCAAACCTTTTCAGAGCAAAGCTTGTCGACATCGCGGCGGACAGCGTTATGCTGGAGCTTACAGGCGAGCCTGCGAAGCTGGACAGCTTTATCGGGCTGCTCAAGCCTTACGGCATCGTGAAAATGGTGCGCTCGGGCATATCCGCTCTCGAAAGGGATTAAATATTTGACAAAAATTTAACATGATTTGTGCAGAATATATAATATTGTGGAATTATACTTATTATATATTGTTAATGCCGATAGGGCGGGCAGTCTGCACGGGTTATAAGGAGGGCGTGCATGAACATACTGCACCTTAAATATGCCGTTGAAGTGGCTAAGACCCATTCCATCAGCAAGGCTGCCGAAAACCTTTATATGGGGCAGCCGAACCTCTCACGCGCGATAAAGGAGCTTGAAGAATCGCTTGGGATAACCATTTTCAAGCGTACTACCAAAGGCATCACCACGACGCCCGACGGAGATGAATTTCTTCAGCGCGCCCGCAGGATAGTGTCGCAGGTCGAGGAGGTCGAGGAGCTTTATCAGAACGGCAGGGCGAAAAAGCAGCAGTTTTCCGTGTGCGTCCCGAGGGCAAGCTATTTCGCGGAGGCTATGGCTGAGTTCGCAAAGCATATCTCTCCCGATATGCCAGCCGAGATATTCTATAAGGAAACAAACTCCATGCGCACCATAAACAATGTTGTCAAGGGAGATTTCGACCTCGGCATCGTGCGCTACCAGTCGAGCTTTGAAAAGTATTTCAGAGAGATGTTCGCGGAAAAGAAGCTCGTCTACGAAACGGTTTCCGAGTTCACATACAGCCTGCTCGTCAGCCGTAAAAGCCCGCTCGCCGAGAAGGAGGATATCTCGCTCGAGGAGCTTAACAGCTACATCGAGATAACGCACGGCGATCCGTATGTTCCGTCGCTCCCGCTTATCGACGTAAAAAAGGCGGAGCTTTCGGAGCACGTTGACAAGCATATCTACGTTTTCGAGCGCGCGTCGCAGTTCGTTCTGCTCGGCAATGTCCCGAACACGTTTATGTGGGTGTCGCCGATACCGCAGCATTTGCTCGACAACTACGACCTCGTTGCAAAGCGCTGCTCAAAAAACAAAAAGGTCTACAAGGACGTCCTCATCTACCGTAAGGATCACCATTTGACCGAGCTGGACAAGCAGTTCATAACCGATGTCTGCAACGCAAAGCATGAATGCTTCAAATAAAACGGCTATGCTTTAAAATGATATGCGGTATATGATTAATACATTTTACAATATGGATAGAATGTGTTAAAATATTAACAAGGGCAGAGGAAATTAAACAAACGATGCTTTCCTCCGCCGTACACAAAGGTTATAAAGGAACGACCAAAGACAGTTCCCGAATATAAATTTTAAGGAGAAGATGACTATGTTTAATTACGAAATCGTTGACAGCGTTGAGAAGTTCGAAGCCGCTCTTGCACGCGTAAGAGAAGCGCAGAAGAAGTTCGCGACCTACACTCAGGAGCAGGTCGACAAGATCTTCCTCGCTGCTGCGTCCGCCGCAAACAAGGCGAGGATCCCGCTCGCAAAGATGGCTGTTGAAGAAACAGGCATGGGCATTGTAGAGGATAAGGTTATCAAGAACAACTATGCGTCCGAATACATCTACAACGCATATAAGAACACCAAGACCTGCGGCGTTATCGAGCGCGACGAGGCATACGGCATAACAAAGGTCGCAGAGCCTATCGGCGTTGTCGGCGCGGTTATACCCACAACCAACCCCACATCCACCGCTATATTCAAGACGCTTATCTCCCTTAAGACAAGAAACGGTATCATCATCAGCCCCCACCCCCGCGCAAAGAAGTCCACTATCGAGGCTGCAAAGGTAGTTTACGAGGCGGCAGTAAAGGCGGGCGCTCCCGAGGGCATCATCTCTTGGATAGACGTTCCCTCCCTCGACCTCACGAATATCCTCATGAAGGAAGTTGACATAATCCTCGCGACAGGCGGCCCCGGAATGGTAAAGGCTGCGTACTCCAGCGGCAAGCCCGCTCTCGGCGTAGGCGCCGGCAACACCCCCGCTATCATCGACGAAACAGCGGATATCCTGCTCGCAGTTAACTCTATCATTCACTCCAAGACCTTCGACAACGGCATGATCTGCGCTTCCGAGCAGTCCGTTATCGTTCACGAGAAGCTTTACAACAAGGTAAAGAAGGAATTTGAGGTAAGAGGCTGCTACTTCCTCAAGGACAAGGAAATCGACAAGGTTCGCAAGACCATCATCATCAACGGCGCGCTGAACGCCAAGATCGTTGGTCAGTCCGCGCACAAGATCGCGGAGCTGGCGGGCGTAAAGGTTCCCGAAACAACTAAGATACTCATTGGCGAGGTAGAGTCCGTTGACATTTCCGAGGAGTTCGCTCACGAGAAGCTCTCTCCCGTACTCGCTATGTACAAGGCTAAGGATTTCAGTGACGCTCTCGACAAGGCGGAGCACCTCATCGCCGACGGCGGTTACGGTCACACCTCCTCCCTCTACATCAACGCAACAACAGAGCGCGAGAAGATCGCAGAGTTCTCCGAGAGAATGAAGACCTGCCGTATGCTTATCAACACTCCTTCTTCTCACGGCGGTATCGGCGACCTTTACAACTTCAAGCTCGCTCCCTCCCTCACGCTGGGCTGCGGCTCGTGGGGCGGCAACTCCGTTTCCGAGAACGTTGGCGTTAAGCACCTTATCAATGTCAAGACACTTGCCGAGAGGAGAGAGAATATGCTGTGGTTCCGCGCACCCGAGAAGGTTTACATTAAGAAGGGCTGTCTGCCTGTTGCTCTTCAGGAGCTTAAGGACGTTATGAACAAGAAGAGAGTGTTCATCGTAACAGACTCCTTCCTGTACAAGAACGGCTACACCAAGTGCATCACCGACAAGCTCGACGAGATGGGCATTACACATACCACATTCTCTAATGTTGCTCCCGATCCCTCTCTTGCTTCCGCAAAGGAAGGCGCAGAGGCTATGCGCCAGTTTGAACCCGACTGCATTATCGCTATCGGCGGCGGTTCCGCAATGGACGCAGGCAAGATCATGTGGGTACTTTATGAGCATCCCGAGGCTGACTTCATGGATATGGCAATGCGCTTCATGGATATCCGCAAGAGAGTTTACACATTCCCGAAGATGGGCGAGAAGGCTTACTTCATCGCTGTTCCTACCTCCGCAGGTACAGGCTCCGAGGTTACTCCTTTCGCGGTAATCACCGATCAGGATACCGGCGTTAAGTACCCGCTGGCTGACTACGAGCTGCTTCCTAAAATGGCTATCGTTGACGCTGACATGATGATGAGCGGCCCGAGAGGACTGACCTCCGCTTCCGGTATCGACGCTGTAACTCATGACCTCGAGGCTATCGCTTCCATCATGGCTACCGACTACACCGACGGCCTTGCTAAGCAGTCGCTCAAGATGATATTTGAATATCTGCCCGCTGCATACGACAGCGCAGCTCCCGACGCTCCCAACGATCCCGTTGCACGCGAGAAGATGGCTAACGCTGCTACAATGGCAGGTATGGCGTTCGCAAACGCATTCCTCGGCGTATGCCACTCCATGGCTCACAAGCTGGGCGCGTTCCACCACCTCCCTCACGGTATCGCAAACGCTCTGCTGATAGACGAAGTTATCCGTTTCAACTCCGCAGAGGCTCCCACCAAGATGGGTACTTTCTCCCAGTATGACCACCCCCACACACTGGCTCGCTACGCAGAGGTCGCTGAATACCTCGGCGTTAAGGGCAAGACCGACGCCGACAAGGTAGAGGGTCTTATCACCAAGATCGACGAACTCAAGGAGAGAATCGGCATCAAGAAGTGCATCAAGGATTACGGTATCGACGAGAAGAACTTCCTCGACAGACTCGACGAAATGGTTGAGCAGGCGTTCGACGACCAGTGCACCGGCGCTAACCCCAGATACCCGCTGATGAGCGAGATCAAGCAGATGTACCTCAACGCATACTACGGCAACACCACTAAGCTGGTTTAATCAAGTTACGAACCGATTTCGGTAAGTATAGTCATTTTTTCTGAACGGCGGACTGAATTGAATTTTAGTCCGCTGTTTGCTAAGGCGACAGCCGTTGTCGGTGGAAATACACTCTCAGGAGGAAAAAGCTATGTCCGACAGAATTATCGCAGTAAGAACCGGCAAGACCATTTACCGCGAGGGCAATACTGCCGTCAAGGTATTCGACTCAGATTACGCGAAGCCCGACGTCCTCAACGAGGCGCTCAATCAGGCGCGCGTAGAAAACATCGGAATAAACGTTCCCAAGGTCATCGAGGTTAAGACTATCGACGGCAAGTGGGCTATCGTTTCCGAGTTCATAGCAGGCAAGACCCTCGCACAGCTCATGCAGGAAAATCCCGAGAAGAAGGACGAGTATCTCGAGATGTTCGTTGATCTTCAGATACAGGTGCACTCCGCAAAATGCCCGCTGCTCAACAAGCTCAAGGACAAGATGAACCGCAAGATATCCGAGGCTGACCTTGACGCGACGACGCGCTACGAGCTGCACACCCGCCTTGAAAGTATGCCCAAGCACAACAAGGTATGCCACGGTGACTTCAACCCGTCGAACATAATCATCACCGAGGACGGCACTCCCTATATCCTCGACTGGTCCCATGTAACACAGGGCAACGCTTCCGCCGATGTTGCAAGGACATATCTTCTTTTCTGGCTGAACGGAGATATCGACGGCGCGGAGAAGTACCTCGAGCTGTTCAGCAAGAAGAGCGATACCGCAAAGCAGTACATTCAGAAGTGGCTGCCCATCGTTGCCGCTTCGCAGTCCGTAAAGGGCAGGAAAGAGGAGCGCGAGTTCCTGCTTTCATGGGTAAACGTTGTTGACTACGAATAATATGTGATCTGCCGGTCGGAGGTCATTCGTCTGACTCTTGACCGGCACTTTTTTACAACAGGGAGGATTTTTCAATGAAAGTAACTGTATGCATCGGAAGTTCATGTCATCTTAAAGGCTCGCGGCAGGTCGTAGAGGGGCTTCAGACACTTATCGCCGAGAACGGCCTTAAGGAAAAGGTGGAGCTGGGAGGAACGTTCTGCATGGGAAACTGCCAGAACGGCGTCTGCGTTACAGTAGACGGAAATAATTTCTCGGTTTCTCCCGATACCGTTGAGGACTTCTTCAAGGCGGAGATCCTTAACAAGGCATGATATCGCTCGCCGTCCTTCGCATGACTGCGGAGGGCGGACGCTTGACGTTTTAAGTTTATTCAAGGAGTTTGGATATGACGGAGTTCTTAAAGCTCAGAAAGTCGAATTGCAAGAACTGCTATAAATGCATAAGACACTGCCCCGTAAAGTCAATAAGGTTTTCGGGAAATCAGGCGAACATCGTCGGGGACGAGTGTATCCTCTGCGGGCAGTGCTTCGTTGTCTGTCCCCAGAACGCAAAGGAGATCGCCGACAGCACCGAGCAGGTGAAATATATGCTTAAGGGCGACGCGCCCGTTTACGCAAGCGTTGCGCCGTCTTTCGCGGCAAATTACGAGGGCGTGGGGATAGAATCGCTCGAAAAGGCGCTGAAGCAGCTCGGCTTCGCGGCGGCGGAGGAAACGGCTCTCGGAGCGTCCGTCGTTAAGACGGAATACGAGCGCATGATAAGGGAGGACAAGCGCGACATAATCATTTCCTCCTGCTGCAATTCAATAAACCTGCTTATTCAGAAATATTACCCCGAGGCGCTGCCGTATCTCGCAGACGTTCTTTCGCCTATGCAGGCGCACTGCCGCGACATAAAGAAGCGCCACCCGAACGCAAAGACGGTGTTCATCGGCCCCTGCGTTGCGAAAAAGGAAGAAGCGGCGCGCTATGCGGACTTCACGGACGCGGTCATGACGTTCGAGGAGCTGACAAACTGGCTCAACGAAGCGGGAATTACCCCCGAGAAATGTATCGACAGCAACGAGCGCAGCCGTGCGCGCCTTTTCCCGACAACGGGAGGCATTCTGCGCACCATGGCGGAGCGCGATCCGAAATACACCTACATAGCTTTCGACGGCGTCGAGAACTGCAAGGCGGCTCTCGAGGATATCCTCGCGGGGAATATGCATAATGTTTTCGTTGAGATGTCTGCGTGCGCGGGAAGCTGCGCGGGCGGCCCCGTTATGGAGAAATACCGCAACTCTCCTATAAGAAACGCCGTTTCGATAAACAAGTACGCCGGCGCGGAGGACTTCGACGTTCCTCAGCCGGACAAGGAGCAGCTCCACAAGCACATGGACTACCTCGGGACGCATTCCACAACGCCCACCGAAACGGAAATAAACGCTATCCTCCGCCGAATGGGCAAGGTGCGCAAGGAGCAGGAGCTGAAC
>CAMEPN010000018.1 GCA_945931735.1 uncultured Clostridia bacterium | reverse complement strand
CACAGGATAGTGCTCAGGCAGGAGAACAGGCTCAACCGCCGCAGCGTTTCGTCCGTTCTGGAGGACGTTGTCGCGTCGGTCACGCCGCCGGTAAGACACCGCTGAGGAACGCCATGCGAAAAAACAGGATAATTTACATTGTCGTGCTTGTCGGCTGCCTGATATTTTCTATGGCATATAAAAGCCGCCTGTCCGCAGTGCTTCTTGCGACAACGGCGGCATATCCTCTCGCCGCGCTTCTGCTTACGGCGCTTAGCCTGCTGTTTGTCGGCGCGGAATTTTCCGAGAAATACATGGAATGCGAGAAAAACGAGCGGTTCGATATCGGGATATGGGTGAATAATCGCTCGTTCCTGCCGTTTGTTCCTGTGGAGCTTTCCTGCGTTCTTCCCGACGCGGCTTCGGGAAGAATGGGAAAAAAGCAGGTGTACGCCTCGCTTTGCCCATTCGGGCGGAGCAGGCTGGTGATAACCTGTATGCACGCATACAGAGGGAGCTACACCTGCTCGATAGACCGCGTGACGGTCTGCGACCCGCTGCGGCTTATCCGCCTTTCGAGAAAGCTCGGTAAGACAATGAAAGCGGCATTCCTCCCGAGGAGGATATCCCTCGGGGAGATAACGGACACCTCGGGGTCTGAAAACGACTTCTCCAACAACAACCCCATGCGCGGCGAAAAGGACGAGTTTTCCCATGTCCGCAGCTATATCGAGGGGGATATATTGCAGCTAATTCACTGGAAGCTTACCGCAAAGACCGACGAGCTGATGATAAAGCAGTTTGACGAAATAAACGACAGGCACGCTTTGATACTCTGCGATTATAATTTCCCCGAAAATTCCGACCTGCCGGCAAGGGCGGACGGCATAATCGAAACTGCGATCGCGTTTGCGATGAGCACCGGAAAAACGGGCATAAAAACACGCGTCCGTTTCGGCTCGCCCGATACGGATATTTACGGCGAGATAGACAGCCCCGCGGATTTCGAGCGGTTTTACAGGACGATGGCAGTCATTCCCGCGAAAATGAGCGTCTGCGCGTTTTCAGAGCTTATCTGCTCCTCCGACCTCAACAATATTACCGCGCTTTTCCTGATAACCTCCGAGTTTACCGAGGAAACAGCTTCTTATGCGGACGCTGCCGCCGAGAAGTTCGGTATACCCGTTGTGCTTGCTTATGTTAATTTCGGCGGAAAAAAACCGCAGTATGACTGCGGCGGTTTTATGTTCATGAATATCCGCGCCGACGACCCTAACGGGATAAGAAACGCCGCCGCGGAGCTTGAGATGCCGTGATGTGTAATCATTTTTTGCAATTAAAATAAAACAGCCCCTGTTATCAGCAGGGGCTGTCAGTCTGTCGAAAAAGTCAGAACTGCTGAAAATTTAAGAAGCCGTGGGGGAAAAACTCTTACGTTTTCGGGATAAACGTCCCGTTTATCCCTCCCACACCCCCTTTAGCGCTTTTGAACGCGAAAATGGCGCTGCCGCGCCGAGTGGCGGGGGCTCTGCCACCACACCCCCGCTTCCTTTTGTGACAAAAGGAAGCGAAAACCAATCCGCTGCGCGTTAATTTTTTACTTTTTCGACAAGCTGACAGCCCCTGTTATCAGCAGGGGCTGTTTTTATAACACACCTTACAGATGAATGGTATCAAACTGCGTAAGCGTCGAATTTTGCGAGAACCTTTGTCTTTGCGATTATTTGGATAACGACTGTTCCGACGATAACGCCGAACGCGCCCTGTACGAGGTTTCCGGGAACGCTTGCGAGAGCGCCCTCAAAGCTCTTGCCAAGCAGGAGCGCCGCGTAGAGGTAGTAGCCCGCTACCATGATGACCTCGCCCGCTATACCGCCGACGATGAAGCCGGGCAGGCGGAGCTTTTCGCTCTTGTTCATGAACGCGCGGACGATAAGCGCAGCAGCTACCGCGATAAGACCCTTAATAATGAATGTTCCGGGAACGTAGTGAGCGTAGCCCGAGAACAGGTCGGCGAGCGCGGAACCTATGCCGCCCGCCGCGAAGCCGTAAACCGGACCGAGCACCCATGCCGCTATAAGAATGAAGCAGTCGCCGAAGTTTACATATCCGTTCAGCGGAGAGGGGATCTGGATAAGCATGGTCGCCACGCAGATAAGTGCTGCAAACATTGCGGTCACGCAGATCTTAAGCAGTGTGTTGTCTTTTTTCTGTGTTGTCATAAAAGTTTTCTCCTTTTTCAGCCGTTCGGCTTTTCTTTTGTTACTTGTATTATATCACATTTTGGTAGTACCTCAATATTCAGAATGATATTATTTGATAAGACCAGCTTGAGAACTGCCGCTGATAAATGCAGTAAGCTCGTCCTCCCTTGCCCCTGCGTAATTCACGACATACTGCCCTTTTCCGAACGAACCGCGCGGCGTGTAGTAGTCGGACATTTCGGTTATCCTAAGCCCGCATTTAATGCACGCGGCGATAAATTCCTCCGCGTCGCCCGCGACCTCGGCGGTGAAATGCAGTCCCGCGTTTTCCTCGGACACAGTGACCCCGCCGAACATCTCCATCATGCGCAGCACAAGCTCGCGTATGCGGCGGAAGCGTTTTTTCGTGCGGTTGATGTGGCGCTCAAAATAGCCCTCGGAAATAAATCGCGCCAATGTATGCTGCTCGAAAACGGGAACAGGGCAGGAGTAGAACCCGAGCCGCTCTGTCCACAGGCGGTAAAGCTCCTCAGAAAGGCACATATAGCTAATTCTTACCGACGGCGCAATGGTCTGCGAAAACGTGTTAATATAGATAACTCTCCCCGAAGCGTCCATTCCGAACATGGTAGGAACAGGTTTTCCGCTCCAGCGGAACTCGCTGTCGTAGTCGTCCTCGATAACATACCTTTCCTCGCCGCCCGCTAACCAGTCCATAAGCTCGCGCCGTCGTGTTATAGGCATAACTATTCCCGTGGGATAATGGTGCGCGGGGGAGATGTGCGCGACGGTCACTCCTTTTCTTTCAAGCTCTTCGGGGATAATGCCGTCGCTGTCGAGCGGTATGTGCTCGCATTTCACGCCGTTCAGCGCGTATATTTTAGGGAGTTTTTCGTAGCCCGGGTTTTCGATGCCGTATACCTGCTCCCGACCGAGGAGCTGTATCATCAGATTGTACAGATACTCCGTTCCCGCGCCGATGATTATTCTTTCGTGTGGGACGAAAAATCCCCGCGCGCGGTAAAGGTAATCGGATATCGCGCGGCAAAGCTCCTCCGCGCCGCCGTGCCGCACGGGACGGAGCAGCGCCGTTCCTTTTTCGAGCAGAACGGAGCGCATGAGCCTTGCCCAGACCGTAAACGGAAACGCCGACGGCTCCTCCGTGTCGGGAACCGACACCTCCTGCTCGGGCGGCTCCTCCTGCACCTCGCGCCGCGCGGGGACATCGACCGCGCCGCCGCTGTACTGGACATAATAGCCGCTTCGCTCCGCCGCCTTTACATATCCCTCCGCGATGAGCTGTGAATAAGCGTTTTCGACCGTGATTATGCTCACACGGAGCCGCTCCGCTGTCATGCGCTTTGACGGGAGCTTTTCCCCGAGGGACAGCCTGCCGGACAGAATATCCCCGCGGATATCCTCGTATATCTGCTCATAAAGGCTTTTTCCGCAATCCTTGTCAAGATGGTCAAGCATTTTCCTCACCTCCGCCGAAACGCTTTCCCTGCCATGTGTCAAGCTCTTTCTGCCGCTTGTCGATACCGCCGAGGACGGATATCTTGTCCGCGCTCCAAAGCGGCGCGACGAGCTTTGATTTGTCGCCGTCGCCCGTTATGCGCTCTATCACCGTTTCTGGCGGGAGCAGCTCGAGCTGCCGCACCGCGATGTCGATATATTCTTCCTTGCCGAGCGGCGTATATCCGCGCTCATACAGCTTCTCCATCGGAGTACCCCTTATAACATGGAGCAGATGTATTTTCACCCCGTCGGGGCGGAGCGCGCCGAGTTTCCGCGCCGTTTCGAGCATCATTTGGGTGTTTTCTTCGGGCAGTCCGTCGATTATATGGACGCAGACGCGTAGCCCGTGCTCTTTCAGCAGCCTGTACCCGCTGAGAAATTCCGCGAAGCTGTGACAGCGGTTTATCCTTTCGGCGGTGGTATCATGCACCGTTTGCAGCCCGAGTTCGACCGTCAGAGGGATATTTACCGAGGACAGAATGCGCGCCTTTTCCTCGTCAAGGCAGTCGGCACGCGTCGCGACAGCTATTCCCGCCGCGCCGCATTCTTCCGCCTCGCGGAGCATACGCTCCAGCCTTTCGGGGGAGCAGTAGGTGCTGCTGTTGGTCTGGAAATACGCGGTGACGAGCGCGTTTGGGTGCTTTGCGCGGATACGCTCGCATTCGCGGCGGAACTGCTCGGAAATGGGAACGGCGCTGTCGGCGGTGAAATAGCCGCTGCCGCCGTCGCAGAAAATACAGCCGCCGCTGCCCTTGCTCCCGTCGATATTCGGGCAGGTCAGCCCCGCGTCAATGACCGCCTTGAAAACCTTTCCGCCGTAGGTATGGCGGTTGTGGTAGGAGAGAGTGTGGTAGCGCTTATTGTCGTCCGAATAGGGGAACGGGTTCATTTTCTCACCTCGTGATATGTTATGATTATATTTTAATAGAAGCAGGCGCTGTTGTCAAGGCTGTATCGGAAATGTCCAACAAATTCGCTGTTTATGGTATAGACAGAAATGCCTGAAAATGATATCATAATATCCGGAGGTGTCAGATATGGACATGATAAGCATTGGAAAGTTTATTGCAGAGCTGAGGAAAGAAAAGCGCCTGACTCAAGAGGAGCTTGGAGAAAGGCTGGGCGTTACGAACAAGACTGTATCGAGATGGGAAACGGGGACATATATGCCGCCCGCGGACGCGCTGCTGGCAATGAGCGAGCTGTTTTCCGTCGGTATCAACGAGATACTGAGCGGGAAAAGGCTTGCCCCCGAAGAATACCGGAATGCCGCCGAGGAAAATATAAGGCAGGCGCTGCAAGCGGGCAGCTTTACCATAAAGGAAAAGCTCGCATTTTATAAAAAGAAGTGGCTCAAGGAGCACATTGCGCTTATGGTCATAATGGGGATAATCGTGGCGGCGGCGCTTGTTACGGGCGCAGTCCTCGGAAACGGCATTGTCGTATGCGCAGCCGTACTGCTGTCGGTCGTTTTTTACTGTTTTGTCAACAATGCGATGATGGCGTATGCCGAAAATCATGCCTACGACGGGAGCGGCAATAAGCGTTGACAAGGGTATTTTTTGGCAGTTTTTCCGAGCAACCACAACCGCTA
Source organism: uncultured Clostridia bacterium (assembly GCA_945931735.1). GTDB lineage: Bacteria > Bacillota > Clostridia > Oscillospirales > Ruminococcaceae > CAG-115. The sequence goes on along the minus strand of CAMEPN010000018.1, from coordinate 7,314 downwards.
TCTAAGGATATTTAGCTTAGCGGGTCAGCGCTGCATTGTCGGAAGTCCTCAATGGCGTTCGCGCTTTTGTGTTTTACAGTGTTATCTGAAAAAATTGCCCCCGAACGCTTGACAACGGCGGATATGTTTGGTATAATAAAAGAAGCGCCAAAGATGGCAGTGCTATGCAGTCGGCGCGCCAGTATCCCCGAAAGGAAGATCCGCAGTTTGAGTAAAGTCCGTATGACAGTCGCTAAGGCAATGACAGAATGCCTTAAAGCAGAGGGAATATCTACCGTTTTCGGTTATCCCGGCGCGGCGATCTGCCCTTTTTACGATGAATTATATAATACCGATATACGTCATGTCCTTGTCCGCCATGAGGTGAACGGCGGCCATGCCGCGAGCGGCTATGCCAGAATAACGGGAAAGCCCGCTGTTGCCATAGCGACCTCCGGCCCCGGCGCGCTCAATCTCATCACCGCAATTGCGACGGCGTATATGGACTCCGTGCCTATGGTCGTTATCACAGGACAAGTAAATTCCGACCAGATAGGCCGCGACGTCTTTCAGGAAGCGGACATAACAGGCTCCGCAGAGCCTTTCGTTAAGCACAGCTACCTGTTAAAGCGCCCCGAGGATACCGCAGAGGTGTTCAAGAGAGCGTTTTATATCGCGGGTTCGGGCAGAAGAGGCCCCGTGCTTATCGACGTTCCTTTTGACGTACAGAAGTCCGAAATAGAATTTGAATACCCCGAAACGGTGGATATCCGCTCCTACCGCCCGAGTACGCTCGGAAACGGCTATCAGATAAAGCGTGCGGTGCAGGCGATTAAGGGCGCGAAGCAGCCCCTTATCTGCGCAGGCGGCGGATTGTTCACGGGTAACGGCGTAAGCCTTATGAGAAAATTCGCGGAGCTTACCGATATACCCGTTGTGTCGACCATGATGGGACTAGGCGCGATGCCGTCGAAAAGCCCGCTTTATTTCGGTATGCTCGGAATGCACGGCTGTCTTGCCGCAAACACGGCGGTAAATACCTGCGACACGCTGATACTCCTCGGCGCGCGCGTCGGTGACAGAGCCATTGCGGCGATGAAGCAGCGCGACGACATGACCGTTGTACATATTGATATCGACCCTGCCGAGATAGGCAAGAATATTGAGGCGCATATCCCGATCGTCGGGGATATAACGCTTGTTCTGGGTCAGCTTCTGGAGCAGCTCACCGAGCCGCTTTCCCACAGCGAATGGAGGGCAAAGCTCGATACGCTGCGCGTTGACAAGCCGATTGCTCCCGCTCCCGAGGGCTGCGTAAATCCGAAGGAGTTTATAAGAACGCTGGACAAGTTCCTGCCCGAGCATTCCGTAGTTGTTGCGGACGTTGGACAGAATCAGATTTGGACGGCGGCAAATATATCGCTTAACGACGGGCGCTTCCTGACTTCGGGCGGAATGGGCACGATGGGTTATTCCGTTCCCGCGGCGATAGGCGCAAAGGCTGCCGACCCGTCCGCAGAGGTCGTCGCGGTGTGCGGCGACGGCTCGTTCCAGATGCAGTCGATGGAGCTTGCGACAGCTATTCAGCACGGCATAAACATTAAGGTTATCGTCATGCGGAACAACTACCTCGGCATGGTGCGCGAGCTTCAGGAGAAAGCGTACAGCGGCAGGCTGACTGCGGTTTCTCTCGACGGAAGCCCGAGCTTCACAAAGCTTGCGGACGCTTACGGGATAGAAAATGTCCTCGTGGATTCTCCCGAAAAGACGGAGGACGCGATAAAGCGCATGATCGCCTCCGAAAAGCCGTTCCTCATCGAAGCGGTGGTCGGCGATTATGAAAAGACAATTCTTTGATCGGGGGTATCCGCATGAAGCATACGATTTCGGTACTGGTTGAAAACCACGCGGGCGTCCTTGCGAGAGTTGCAGGTCTTTTCGCGCGCAGAGGGTTCAATATAGACAGCCTCGCGGTCGGCGTTACCGACGACGAGAATGTGTCAAGAATAACGATAGTTGCGGACGGAAGCGATTACACCCTCGAACAGATCGAGAAGCAGCTTAACAAGCTTATCGACGTTATCAAGGTAAAGACGCTTTCGCCGGACAGCATGGTGTCGCGCGAGCTGGTGCTGATAAAGGTAAGCTGCACACCGAAGCAGCGCCCCGAGATAATCAGCATATGCGAGCTGGCGCAGGGGAAAATTTCCGATATCTGCGCAAATTCCATGACGATAGAGCTTTCCGACTGCAAGCAGCGGCTGGACAATTTCGAGGAGCTGCTCAAGCCCTACGGGATAAAGGAGATCGTCCGCACGGGCACTATCGCGATGCAGAAGGGCGAACAGACCGTTCGCGTATAATTTGTAAACCTCGCTGAATAAGCGTCGTATATTACTCAAATACACAAAGGAGATAATAACAATGGCAAAGATGTATCATTCCGAAGACTGCAATCTGTCCCTGCTGGACGGCAAGACCGTTGCAATCATTGGCTACGGCTCTCAGGGTCACGCACACGCGCTGAACCTCAAGGACAGCGGCGTTAAGGTCATCGTAGGTCTGTATGAAGGCTCCAAGAGCTGGAAGAAGGCTGAGGAGGCAGGTCTTGAAGTTGCTACCGCTTACGAGGCAGCAAAGAAGGCTGACATTATCATGATCCTCATTAATGATGAAAAGCAGGCTGACCTTTACAAGGAGTCCATTCTCCCCAACCTCACAGCAGGCAAGACCCTGATGTTCGCTCACGGCTTCAATATTCACTTTGGTCTGATCGTTCCTCCCGCTGACGTAGACGTTATCATGATCGCTCCTAAGGGCCCGGGTCACACCGTTCGTTCCGAGTACACCGTAGGCAAGGGTGTTCCTTGTCTGATCGCTGTTCATCAGGACGCTACCGGCAGAGCGCTTGACACCGGTCTTGCTTATGCGGCAGGCATCGGCGGCGCAAGAGCGGGCGTACTTATGACCACCTTCAAGATGGAAACAGAAACCGACCTCTTCGGCGAGCAGGCTGTCCTCTGCGGCGGCGTTACCGCTCTGATGAAGGCAGGCTTTGAAACGCTGGTAGAGGCAGGCTACGATCCTCAGAACGCTTACTTCGAGTGCATCCATGAGATGAAGCTCATCGTTGACCTCATCTACCAGGGCGGCTTCAGCTACATGAGATACTCCATCTCCGACACCGCTGAGTTCGGCGATTACGAGACAGGCAAGCGCATAATCACCGAGGATACCAAGAAGGAAATGAAGAAGGTACTGACCGAAATTCAGGACGGTACATTCGCAAGCAAGTGGATCAACGAGAACAAGATCGGCAGAATGCACTTCAATGCTTGCCGCCGCATCGAGGCAGAGCACCAGCTCGAAAAGGTCGGCGCAGAGATCCGCAAGCTCTACGACTGGAACAAGTAATCTTTGTCGGGCGTTTTACGGCTGATATAAAAAACGAGCAGCACCGCTTAAATGTGGTGCTGCTTTTTTTGTTGTATTTGCGAAAAAGGCTGCACAGTGTCATGCGCAGCCTTATGTATTATTCGGATAGCGCAGCCGCTCTGCGTTTCTTTCCGAGCATTATAACGACCATATATGCGATATATCCGGCAGCTCCGACAAGCGAGATAATACACCCCGTTTTCAGCCCGGGAATGGTGTATTCAAGCTTTATATCATGGGTTCCCTCGGGAATGCGGACTCCGATAAGCCCGTTGTTTACCCATAGGACCTCGGCTTCTCCGCTGTCAACATACGCTTTCCAGCCGTCGCAGTTTGTTACCGAGAAGAATACCACATTTTCCTCTTCAAGATCAATGCGCGCGGTAAGTCCCCGAGTGGTCTTTTCAAGGTCGGTGCAGGTCACTGAGCGGCGCTTCTCGATAAGCTCCTCATATTCCTCGTCGGAAACCGGCGTGATGTCGTCGGACACTGTAAGTATGTCCGAATATTCCTCGGGGTCGCTTACGACAAGATATTTCATATACAGCCGATTGGGGTGAATTTTTTCCGTGTCGGGGTCTTGTTCATATATTTCCTGCGCACGGGCAAAGTCCTCTTCCGATAAAACTTTATCATATACAAATCCCATCGGGATATAATTCTCGTTTTCATAAATGTACCATGCACCGTAATCGGTCAAGAGATGGGCGGCATCCTGCTGCTTCTCGGTGAGGGTAAACAAATATTTCACCGAGCACAGGTCAGCCGTTTCCCTGCGCGAGGGATCTATGTCCATATTCAGTCCGCCGGGGTATTTCATGCCGCTGTTGTCAAGGAAGGTCTGAAATCCCGAGGGCAGAAGGCTGTTGAAATACCGCGTGCTTTCCGTGTTCCACAGCTGATTGAAATTTTCCGTATTTTCTGCTGATAATGTAGTTCTAAGGGAAGTGTCGACCTCATCGGGAAGCTCCTCGTCCAAGGCATACCATTCTATATTTTCATCAAGGTACAAATTTGAGGATACGAGGTAATAACACATTGTCCCGAATGTAATGTAAACGGCTGCCAAGGTGATAATATACAGTTTCGGGAAAAATTCCTTGTCGCGCTTTTGCTTTATTACGATGATAAGAAGGATCAGATTAATTATCGTTACGCCGAAATGAAGGAGATTTTCAGGCATACTGAATGTTGAGCGCTTTGCGGTCAACGCAATGACCTTTTCCGATCTGATGAAGAAGTTGTAAATCAGCAGCAGCGCGACAGCCGAGCCGCAGGCTATTATCCCGGGCTTGAAGCTTACGTTTTCTTCGAGGGCTTTCACAGAAACCATCGAGGCGATAAGGAGCGGCATATAATACCACCTTGTGTAGAACCCGCTGTTTAGCGCGGAGAAAAGCTGATTTAGAACAGGGATAAACGCCATTACTGCGCAAATTGTGAGCAGTATGTTTTCCCAGCTTTTCTGCCTTTTGGCGAAGATGTACGAAATGACGCCTGCCATAGAAAACAGCGGCAGGTAAGCTGCCATTGACGAACCGACCGCGCCATACGGATATGTGTCCGCAGCAGCGGGGAACATCGAAATAAAGTTAATTGGGTCGGGCAGCATGAATGCGCTCTGTATTATTTTCAGATAATAATATACCGAGTCATACACAAGCATATCGCCCGCAGCCATTGTTCCCGTAGCCTTTGAGCAGTCGAGAAGCACTGCGATAAGCGGGACATACAGCGCCATCGCCATCATAAAACCGAGGACAGCTTCAAGCGCGACGGAAAACAGCCGCTTCCATGACCAACCGATTTTCCTGTCCGTACAGCGTACGAAATAGTATATCACGCAGAATACCGCCTGTCCGAAAAAGAAGTAATAATTCAGCAATGCCATCAGCAGGACAGACAGGGCGAATACACCGCGGCGGTTATTCACGCAAAGCTCCTCAAGCGCAATCAGCAGCAGCGGAAACAGCGCGAAAACGTCCGCAAAATGGAAGATCAGATTATACCCCGAAAACGAGGAGAGCATATATATCAGTCCGGCAATGACCGCGTAGTTTCCGTTTTCGGTAAACCGCCGAACATAATAATATGCGAACATCGCCCCGACGCCGTACTTTAACGCCGAAACAAATGTAATCGCGGTCATAAGCGCGCTTCTCGGGAACAGCAGATACAGCAGCGTGAACGGGCTGAACAGGTTATAGTAGGCATAGCTGCTGAGAAACTGCGAGCCAAGCCCCGTCGACCAGTCCCAGTTTAAATTACCCGAATGAACTGCGTCGTAAATATGATAAACAAACGGGATAGACTGCATATTGTAGTCGCCGGTAAGTATTATCTTCCCGCCCGTTTCGATAAGCTCGGGAAGAAATACAAGAATAAACATCACAAATCCGAGCAGAAAGGCAAGCAGAGGCTCCTTTCGGAATTTTTTTGTCATATATGTTCTCCTTTGATATTGGTAGATCCCAAGAATAATTATACCATATTATCTGTAAATTGTAAAGGTCAGGCGGGAATAAAAATACGGGCGCAGAATTGATCTGTGCCCGTTGTTTATTAAAGCTTAACTACCTCATACATACTCTGGAGTATCAGCCAGTTGGGAACATAGCAGCGGTTTACTGTCCAGTAGCTTACGCCCGCAAGGTCAAGCTCGTCGATAAGACCAAGCTTTGCTTCAATACTGCGCGGGTCGTCGAACCAGACGACATGGCGCACGCCGTTGTCGGTGTAGTTGAAATACGGCGTCTGCGACGCTTCGTCGAACTGTATTTCCGCGCCGTATCGCAGCGCGAGGTCGGTCGCTTCGATAAATCCGACGCTGCGCGCGGGCGTTCCGCGCATATACGGGAGCGTCCAGTCGTACCCGTAATTCGGCATACTCATGAGGACCTTCTCGGAGGGTATCTCGCTCACTGCATATTCCAGCACGCGCCTTACCTCGTTTATCGGGGATACCGCTAGCGGCGGGCCGTATGTATACGTACGAAAGGATAACAGTAAACCCTTGTTTGAAACACCGAACGGCTTTTGATCATCAAAATCGACAAAAAAGGCTGCCGAAGCAGCCCTTTGTGATGATTACGTTCTGAGTTTGAACTCCGAAACAAGAGAATCCAGCATTGACGCCTGACCGGAAAGCTCCTCCGAAGCCGCCGCAGACTGTTCCGCAGTTGCGGAGTTTGTCTGAACGACGTTGGATATCTGCTCGACGCCGACGGTGACCTGCGTGATCGAGTCCGCAGCTTCCTTTGAAGCCTCGGAGATCTTGTCGTTTATCACCGCGACCTGTCCCGCCGCAGCGGAAACCTGGTTCATTACGTCCGCAACATCGCTTACAAGCTCGCTGCCGTTATTGATAGCTTGTACCGTTCCCTCAATGAGGTTGGTGGTGTTCTGAGCCGCTTCCGCGGACTTCGCGGCAAGGTTCCTTACCTCGTCCGCAACGACTGCGAAGCCCTTTCCGGCCTCTCCTGCTCTTGCTGCTTCAATAGCCGCGTTAAGCGCAAGAATATTTGTCTGGAACGCGATGTCCTCGATGGTCTTGATGATGTTCTTTGTTTCCGCGGAGGAATCGCTTATTTCTGTCATTGCGGAAACAAGGCTTTCCATCTTGCTGTTCGCTTCCATCATCTTTCCGCCCGCTTCTGCGGTCATCCGGCTTGCATTCTGCGCGTCCTGCGCGTTTCGGTTAATCATGTCGGAAATGGACATGATCGTAGCCGCAAGCTCCTCGATAGAGGAGGCCTGCTCCGTTGCGCCCTGCGACAGAGCCTGCGCTCCGCAGGACACCTGCTCCGCACCGCTCGAAACCTGATCCGCCGCAACGTTTATCTGACGGAGAGTATCGCTGAGCCGTGTTGTAATAATTTCCACGGAATCTATCAGTTTGTG